>NZ_JBIVMI010000005.1:0-272549 GCF_044753005.1 Kitasatospora sp. NPDC088548 | reverse complement strand
CGCTCCCTCAAACCCGAAAGATCATCGCGTCCAACAGCCACGGCCCTCGCAACTCCCACAGATCGCGGGTGTTGCGAGGACCGTTAGAACCCAAGGTCGACGGGGCCCCTCACCGTGCACCACGGGCCCGTCAACCGGCCGTCCGCAGCAGCTTCTTGACGATCTTCCCGGCCGGGTTCCTCGGCACCTGCTCGATGAACTCGACCCGCCGGGGCCGCTTGTAGGGGGCCAGCAGCCCGGCCGCGTGCCGCAGCAGCTCGGCCGCGCCGACCTCGCCGTCGGCCACCACATAGGCCAGCGGCACCTCGCCGTAGTCCTCGTCCGGCACCCCGACCACCGCGACGTCGGCCACCCCGGGGTGGGAGCGCAGCGCCCGCTCGATCTCCGTCGGGTAGACGTTCTGCCCGGCCCGGATGATCAGGTCCTTGCTCCGGTCGACCAGGTGGATCCGGCCGTCCCGGTCGATGAACCCGAGGTCGCCGGTGAGGGTCCAGCCGTCGACGGTGATCTCGGCGGTGGCCTCGTCGTTGCCCCAGTACCCGCGCATCACGCCCGGCCCCCGGACGCCGATCTCGCCGATCTCGCCCGGCCCGGCCTCGCCGCCCCGGGCGTCCAGCACCCGCGCCGACATCCCGGGGATCACCCGGCCGCTCGGGATGATGTCGGGGATCCGGTCCAGCGGGGGGTGCTCCTCGGGGCCGAGGGTGACGAACGGACCCCCGACCTCGGTCATCCCGTACACCTGGCGGAAGCCGCAGCCCAGTTCCTCCAGCGCCTCGCCGTACACGTCGACCGGCATCGGCGCCGCGCCGTACAGGATCTCCCGCAGCGAGGAGAGGTCCGTGCCCTGCCGCGCCCCGGCCCGCAGGATGAAGCGCAGCATCTGCGGCACCAGCCAGACGTGCGTGGCGCGGTTCTCCTCGATGGCGGCGAGCGCGGTCTGCGGCTTGAAGCCCGGCATCAGCACCACGGTGGCCCCGGCGGCCAGGTACGTCAGCGAGACGACCACGCTCCCGTGGTACAGCGGGCAGCAGTTGACCAGCACCATGTCGTCCTCGGGCCGGGCGAGCGCCAGCCAGCCGAGCGCGATCGCGCGGAACGACGCGTGGTCCACCGTGACGCCCTTGGCCTGGCCGGTGGTGGCCGAGGTGTGCAGGATCGCGGCGAGCGCGTCGTCCGGCACGGCCGGCAGCCCGGGGGCACCGGCCCCGCCGTCGCCGTCGGCCAGCGCGGCGTACTCCGCGCCGTCCAGGGCGATCCGCAGCCGCACCGGCAGATCCGGGTGCCGGCCGAGCAGTTTCCCTTCGCCGACGATCGCCGCCGGCCCGGTGCGCTCGACGATCCCGCCGATCTCCGCGGTCGTCAGACTGTGGTTGAGCGGCACGAACAGGACGCCGATCCGGGCCAGCGCGAAGTACGTCTCCAGCACCTCGATCCGGTCCAGCGACAGGACCGCGACCCGGTCACCGGCCCGCAGACCCAGCCTGGCGAACCCGTGGGCGAGGCGCAGCGTCCGGTCGTGCAGCTCGCTCCAGGTCACCGAGCGCCGCTCGTCCACGAGGGCCCGGCGGTCCGGGTAGCACTGGCGGTTGCGCTCCAAGAGCTGGGTCAGCCACATCAGGCGGGACCGCCGTGCCCGGCCAGGAACCGCTCGTAGTCGGCGATCGTCGAGAGCCCCTCCAGGTCCCCGGCGGTCACCTCCGCCCCGGTGTGCTGTTCGATCAGCAGGACCAGGCGCACCATGTCGCCCGAGTCGATGCCGCTGGCGGTGAGATCGGCGGTGTCCTCGATCGCGTCGGCGAACTCCGGCAGGCCGGTCAGGTCGACCAGCATCTTTCGTACAGTGCTCATGCCCTGCCTCTCGTAGCGGTCCCGTGCGGGGCCTTGCCGCCCCCGGGCGTGTCTGACCCGCCCTTACAGAGGAGCGGTCGCGGCCTGACCAATCCCTGTCATGTCTGTGATCAGCATCACTGGCGCGGTTGTACGGCCGGGGGATGGAGCACCCCGCCCCGCTCCTCCTCTACCCGTGAAGGCACGCGCCGGGCCGTCGGCCGGAGCGTGCGTGCGACGAGGAGGAGCGAGGGGTGATCCGGGTGCGTTCAGGGCCCGTGGAGGAGGCCGGCCGGGCACCGGCCGGGCCGGCGCCGGACGACGGCGACGGCACCGCAGGACAGCGGCTGGAGGAGCACTTCGAGGCGCTGCTCGCCGCCGACGAGCGGATCGAACCGCGCGACTGGATGCCGCCCGGCTACCGGATGATGCTGCTGCGCCAGATCGCGCAGCACGCCCACTCCGAGATCATCGGCATGCAGCCGGAGGGCTCCTGGATCACCCGCGCGCCCTCGCTGCACCGCAAGGCCTCGCTGCTGGCCAAGGTGCAGGACGAGGCCGGGCACGGGCTCTACCTGTACGCGGCGGCGGAGACCCTGGGCGCCTCCCGCGAAGACCTGCTCGACGCCCTGCACCGCGGCCACCAGCGGTACGCCGCCACCTTCAACCACCCGGCCCTGACCTGGGCCGACACCGGCGCCATCGCCTGGCTGACGGACGGCGCGGCGGTGGTCAACCAGGCCCCGCTCTGCCACACCTCGTACGGCCCCTACGGCCGGGCCATGCGCCGGGTCTGCCAGGAGGAGGCCTTCCACGTCCGCCAGGGCTACGACGTCCTGTGGGCGCTCTGCCGGGGCACGGCCGGGCAGCGGACGATGGCGCAGGACGCCGTCGACCGGTGGTGGCTGCCGGCCGTCGCGCTGATGTTCGGCCCGCCCGACACGGAGGCCGGCGGCCTGGACAGGCGCACCGCCGCCATCGGCGCCGGGGTCTCCCGCCGCTCGCTGGCCTGGGGCATCAAACGGCACACCAACGACGAGCTGCGCCAGCGGTTCGTCGACAACGCCGCCCCGCAGGCCGAGCGGCTGGGCGTGACCCTGCCCGACCCGGCGATCCGCTGGAACGAGGAGCGCGGGCACTACGACTTCAGCCCGATCGACTGGCAGCTGTTCCGGGACGCCCTCGGCGACGACTCGCAGTGCGCCCGGGCCCGGCTGGCCCACCGGGTCGCGGCGCACGAGAACGGCGCCTGGGTCCGCGCCGCGGTGGACGCCTACGCCGCCCGCCTCGACGAGGACGGCACCCTGCCGGACGCGGCGCGGCCCGAGGCCGCCGAACCGGCCGGGCGGCGGTCATGACGGCGACGACGCGGGGGAGCGGACGGGTGCAGACGCCCTGGGAGGTGTTCATCAGGCCGCGCCGCGGCCTGTCCCACCAGCACGTGGGCTCGGTCCACGGCGCCGACGCCGACATGGCGCTCGCCAACGCCCGTGACCTGTACGCCCGCAGGGGCGACCCGGTGTCGATCTGGGTGGTGCGCAGCGACGCCGTCCGCGCCTCCTCGCCCGCCGAGAAGGACCCGCTGTTCAGCAACGCCGCCGACAAGCCGTACCGCTACCCGGAGCACTACGTCTCCCTCACCGAGGACGGCGCCCATGACGACTGACACCACACCGGCCCGCCCCGCCGCCCCGGGCCCCGCCCCCCACCCGGACCTGGCCGGCTACGCGCTGCGGCTCGGCGACGACGCCCTGGTGCTCTGCCAGCGGCTCTGCGGCTGGATCACCCGCGCCCCGACCATCGAGGAGGACCTGGCGCTCTCCAACATCGCGCTCGACCTCCTCGGCCACGCCCGCACCCTGCTCTCCTACAGCGGGCAGCGCGACGGCACCGGACGCGGCGACGACGACCTCGCCTACCGCCGCACCGAGCGCGAGTTCCGCCACGTGCTGCTGGTCGAACTGCCCGACCCGGACTTCGCCGCGACCGTCGTCCGCCAGCTGGTCTTCTCCCACTACGCCGGACTGCTCTACACCGCGCTCGCGGACTGCGCCGACCCCGTCCTGTCCGGCTTCGGCGCCCGCGCCGCCGCCGAGGTCGAGTACCACCGGATGCACGCCGCGCAGTGGACCGTCCGGCTGGGCCACGGCACCACCGAGAGCCGCCGCCGGATGACCACCGCCCTGGACGCGCTCTGGCCCTACACCGACGAACTGTTCGAGGAGGACGGGCCGAGCAGCCGGCTCGACGCCGCCGGCACCGCCGTCGCCCCCGCCCGGCTGCGCGACGCCTGGCAGCGCGAGACGGCCGCCGTGCTCGCCACCGCGGGACTGGCCGTCCCCGCCCCCCGCTGGCGGGCCACCGGCGGACGGGCCGGCCTGCACACCGAGGCGTTCGCCCCGCTGCTCGCCGAGTTCCAGTCGGTCCACCGTCAGTACCCCGGCGGCACCTGGTGACCGCGCCGGCCACCCCGGCCGCCCCGGACCTCGACCGCGTCCGGGCCCGCGTCGCCACCGTCCCCGACCCGGAACTGCCGATGATCACGCTCGCCGACCTCGGTGTGATTCGCGCCGTCGGCCTGGCCCCCGACGGCGCGGTCGAGGTGGTCATCACCCCGACCTACCTCGGCTGCCCCGCGCTGCCCGCCATGACGGAGGCCATCCGGGAGGCCCTGGCCGACTGCGGCCACCCGGACGGCCGGGTCCGCCAGGAGCTCACCCCCGCCTGGACCACCGACGCGATCACCCCCGAGGGCCGCCGCCGGCTCGCCGAGCACGGCATCGTGCCCCCGGGCCCCGCCACCGCGCCCCTGCCGCTGCGCCTCGGCCTCGGCCTGCCCTGCCCCAACTGCGGCTCGGCCGCGACCAGGCCGCAGAGCCCGTTCGGCGCCACCCGCTGCCAGGCCGTGCTCGTCTGCACCGCCTGCCGGGAGACCTTCGCCCACCTGAAAGCGATGTGACGACCCGTCATGACAGCGACACCGGCGGCCGCCCCGCCCCGCACGCCCGGCTGGCACCGGCTGCGCGTCGCGGGCCTGGACCGGCTCACCGACGACGCCGTGGCGATCCGCCTCGACCTGCCCGACCCGCTCGCCCCGGCCTTCGCCCACCGGCCGGGACAGCACGTCGTGGTCCGTCACCGGGGGCCGCGGGGCGAACTGCGCCGCAGCTACTCGCTCTGCCCGCCGCCCGGCGAACCGCGGACGCTGCGCCTGGTCGTCCGCCGGCTCGGCCCCGGCGGCTTCGCGGACCACGCCACGACCGCGCTCGCCGCCGGCGACACCCTCGAACTCTCCACGCCCACCGGCGGGTTCGCCCTCGCCGACCGCCCCGGCGAGCACCATGTGATGATCGGCGGCGGCAGCGGCATCACCCCGCTGTTCGCCATGGCCGCGCACGCCCTGCGCACCGACCCGCACGCCAGGGTCTCCCTGGTCCACGCGGTGCCGACCGCCCGCGCCGCCCTGCTCGCCGACGAACTCGCCGACCTCAAGGACGCCCACCTGCGGCGGTTCACCGCCCTCCATGTGCTCTCCCGCGAGAGCCGGGAGAGCGGACTGCTCTCCGGCCGGATCGACGAGGAACGGCTGCCCGGCCTGCTGACCCTGCTCGGCGCCGCCCCCGGCGACCCGTGCTCCTTCTACCTCTGCGGCCCCTGGGGGCTGGTGCGGACCGCCCGGTCGGCGCTCGCCCGCTGGGGCGCCGAACCGGGCCGGATCCACTGCGAGTTCTTCACCGCCGACGACACCCCGGCACCGGCCGCCGCCCCCGACGCCCGCACCGCGGGCCGCCCGATCACCGTACGGCTGGCCGGCCGCACCAGCGCGGTCACCATGGCACCCGGCGACCGCGTCGTCCTGGACGCGGTGCTGCGCGCCCGGCCCGAGACCCCGTACTCCTGCCGCGACGGCCTCTGCGGCGCCTGCCGGGCCAGGGTCGTCCGCGGCGCCGTCCGGATGGACCGCCACTACGCGCTCGGCGAGCGCGAGGTGGCCGAGGGCTGCGTGCTCACCTGCCGGGCCCGGCCGGAGCCGGACGCCACCGGCGAGATCGCCCTCGACTTCGACCTCTGACACCGCTGACCGGCCGTCCCGGTCGACAGCCCCGATTCCCACGGAGTCCTCATGACCGACGCACCGTTCCTGGAATTCCAGGGAGTGACCCCCTACGAGGACTACGTCCACGCGGACCTCCTCGCCTCGCTCCAGCAGCCGCTGACCGACGCCCCCGACGAGATGGGCTTCCTGGTCACCGCACAGGTGATGGAGCTGTGGTTCGCCCTCACCGTGCACGAGTGGCGCTCCGCCGGAGAGGCGCTGTCCAAGGACGACCCCGAGGCCGCGCTCGACGCCCTGCGCCGCAGCGCCCGCGCCCACCGGGCGCTCAACGACTCCTGGCACCCCATCGCGACCCTCACCCCCGGCCGCTTCAACTCCTTCCGCGCCGCCTTCGGCAAGGCCTCCGGCTTCCAGTCGGCGATGTACCGGCAGATGGAGTTCCTGCTCGGGGACAAGTCCCGCCCGATGGTCGACTCCTACCGGGGCCACCGGGCGGCGCACGAGGCGCTGGAGGCCGCGCTCGTCCGGCCGTCGCTCTACGACGAGGTGCTGCAGTTCCTGTACCGCCGGGGCCTGCCCGTCCCCGAGGCGGTCCGCGAGCGCGACGTCACCGAGCCCTACCGCCCGGACCCGGGCGTCGAGGAGGTGTGGCGCCGGATCTACGCGGGGCCCGCGCACGACCCGCTGCTCACCCTGGCGGAGACCCTCACCGACATCGCCGAACTGGTGCTGCGCTGGCGCGCCGACCATGTGCTGGTCGTCCGGCGGGCGATGGGCGCCAAGACGGGCAGCGGCGGCTCACCGGGCGTGGTCTGGCTGGAACAGCGCGCCGCCCGGCCGGTCTTCCCCGAGCTCTGGACGGCCCGCAGCCATGTCTGACGCCCCCGGCAGCCCCGATGTCCCGGCCCCCGCACCCCGCGTCCGCCCGCCGCTCTCCGCCCAGGGCGCCGAGGAGGAACGCCGCGTCCTCTCCCTGAAGCCGGTGCTCGCGCCCGCGCGCGGCTCCTACGGCGGCCATCCGCACCAGACCTACGACCTCTGGACGGCGAACCGGCCGGACGCCCCGCTGGTCGTGCTGCTGCACGGCGGCTACTGGCGCTACGACCGGCTGCACCTGACGCCGTTCGCCGCCCACCTCGCCCGCCAGGGCTTCGACGTCCTGCTGCCGGGCTTCCGCCGCGCGGGCGGCGCCGGCGGCTACCCGGCGACCTTCGACGACGTCGCCCGGGCCGTGGACACCCTGCCCGCCGGGCGGCCCTACATCCTGGCCGGCCACTGCTCCGGCGGGCACCTGGCCCTGTGGGCCGCCGCCCGGGCGCTGCTCCCCGAGGACTCGCCCTGGTACAGCACCCGGCTGCCGGACGCCGTGCTCGGGCTCGCGCCGATCACCGACCTGGCCGGCGTGATCCGCGACGGCCTCAGCGACGACGCCGGGCTGCTCCTGCTCGGCGGTGACGGCCCGGCCGTCGAACGGCTGCCCGCGGTGGACCCGCTGACGCTGCTGCGCGGCGCGGGCACCACCGGCGTGCCGACGGTCGTCCTGCGCGGGGCGAACGACGAGGAACTGCCGCACGACCAGTTCACCGGCTACCTGGCCGCGCACCGGGACGCGCGGGAGATCGTGCTGCCCGGCACCGGGCACTACACCCTGATCGAGCCGGGCTCGCCGGCCGCCGGCTCCGTCGTCCGGACGCTCACCGACCTCGCGGCCGGCCTGCCCGGCCGAACCCCGCCCGGCCGCACCGCCTGACCGAACCCGGCCCGGCCGAACCACCTGGCCAGGGGGCGGGGTTCGGCCCACGGGGGGCACGCTGTGAGAAGACGCCGTCCACCCCGCTGCGGCACGATGGCCGGGCCACCGCGTCCACCCGGACCGGCCGGCTGAACGGGACCGTCGTACGGCCGAGGGTGGAGGGCTCATGCTGGTCTGTGTCACGGGGGGAACCGGGTTCGTCGGCGCCCATTCGGTAGCGGCGGTTCTCGCGGCGGGCCGCCGGGTACGCCTGCTGGTCCGCGATCCGGCGGCGGTGGGCCGGGCGCTCGGGCCGCTGGGCGTCGACCCGGCCCGGGTCGAGGTGGTGGTCGGCGACGTCACGGCCCCCGACGCGGTGGCCCGGGCGGTCACGGGAGCGGACGCGGTGCTGCACGCGGCCTCCGTCTACTCCTTCGACAGCAGGAAGTACGCGCAGGTGCGCCGCGTCAACGTGCAGGGCACCGGGCTGGTCATCGAGGCCGCCCGCCGGGCCGGGGCCGACCCGATCGTCCATGTCTCCAGCGTCGGAGCGCTCTTCCCCTCCCCGCAGGCCGAGCTGGGCGCGCACTCGCCGGTCGGGCGGCCGCGGGAGGCCTACCTGGCGAGCAAGGCGGCGGCCGACCTGCTCGCGCGCGGGCACCAGGAGGCGGGCGCCCCGGTGGTGATCAGCTACCCGCCGGCGCTGCTGGGGCCGCACGATCCGTACCTGGGCGACCAGAACGCGCGGCTGCGCAACGAGTTGCGCGGCCTGATGCCGCTCTGGCCGTCGGGCGGGCTCCCGCTCGGGGACGTCCGGGACACCGCGGCCCTGCACGCCGCGCTGGTCACCAGGCCGGCCGGCCGAGTCCCCGCCGCCGACCGGTACTTCGCGCCCGGGAAGTTTCTGACGACCCGTCAGTATGTCGAGGCGGTGGGGGAGGTGACCGGTCGGCGGCTGCCGGCCGGGTATCTGCCCGCCCGGGCGATGTTCCCGGTCGGCCGACTGGTCGGGCTGCTGCAGCATGTGTGGCCGTGGTACATCCCGGCGGAGTTCGGCGCGGTCTACACCTGCGCGGTGGCGGCGCCGGTGGCCGCGGACGCGCCGTCGCTGGGGCTGCGGGCGCGACCGCTCGCGCAGACCCTGGCCGACACCGTCGGCTGGCTGCACCGCTCGGGGCGGATCTCCGCCCGGCAGGCCGGCCGGGCGGCCGGCGGACACCCGGATACCGTCGCGTCCGGCCGGGTCTGAGCGCGTCCGGGTCGGTGCGTCCGGTCCGGGCGAGGCCGGTCCGGGCGAGGCCGGGCGGGCCCGGTCGGAGGCGGGCCGGGGCGGGACCGGCGGTCGGGCTTCCGGCGGCGGGACACCCTGGTCCCGGCCTGCTCCCCGAGGCCGTCCGCGGTGGGGGTGACGCGGCAGGGCACGGCTCGGCGGGCATGGTCGGCAGGGCACGACACGGCACGGTGGGGCGTGGTCGGCCGGTTCGTTCGACGGCACACCGGCCGGCGGTCCGGGGTGCCGGGTCCCGGCCCGGCCGTCAGGCCGGGTACGCCTGCCGGGTCAGCTCGGACCGCGCCTCGCGGCTCCACGGCGAGGACGCCGCGGGTGTGCACGCGGATCCCGAGAAGTGGCAGTCCAGTTCGGGCAGGGCGAGCAGGATCGGCATGTCCAGCAGACAGAGCGGTCTGGTGTCGATGTCGGCCTCGGCGCGGCCGCTGCGGACCGTCATCGGCGCGCTCGACCCGACGAACAGCGGCTGGTGCGAGCGCCGGCGGGGCTGGGAGTCCAGCGCGAGGACGGTGGCGCGGACGTACCAGAGCCCGTCGGGCAGCGCGTCGAGCCGGTAGCGCCCGGGGCCGTTCAGGACGGCGCAGGCCACCGGGAAACCCTGCACGATCGGTTCCTTGAAAGCCCCGACATAGACCCGGACGGCGCCTTCGGTGGGCGGCACGGTGACCGATCCGGTGACCGTGGAGACCCGTTGTCCTAAACCTGCCGCCGGCGGGCGGTTAATATCGTGAATTCCGGTTCGGGTAAACGCGCGAAATCGCGCCGGCGACATTCCGACGCTCCGGGTGAAACGGCTGGTGAATGTTCCGAGGCTGTTGTAACCGACCTGATAGGAGATGTCGGTGACGCTCAGCAGGGTGTGCTGGAGCAGGCCCTTGGCCTTGAACAGGCGGATGGCGGTCAGGAATCTGCCGGGGGAGGTGCCGGTCTGGTCTCTGAAGACACGGGAGAAGTAGAACTTGCTGAGGATGGCGGTGTCGGCCAGGTCGGCCAGCGAGAGCGGCTCGTTGTAGTGGTCCCACATCGTGTTGATCGCACGCTCGACAGCAGCCCGCATGACATCTCTCCAATCGGGGGAAGAGGTGCGCGGCATGAGACCGCGGGCGCCGCGGGAAGCGGCGCCCGGATCAGATGGCGCATGGAACCGGCCGGGCGCAGCCTCCGTCGAGCCTGTGGCGGCGCGCGGCCGTGGAATTCCGCCGATTCGGCGGGACGCTCTGTTCCGTTAGTGGAGAAACCGTCGTCAATTTGTGATGCCCCCGTGTTATGGGCCGTTACGTTAGCGGAGTCGTATGTCGAACTCAAGGTCACGCCCGAGGTTCGGGCCATGCCCGGGCGGGGTAGCCCTCAATGGCCGGTGGCGTCCTTCCGGCCGGTCTGCCGGTAGGTCCGGTCGCCGATTCGGCGGGCCGCCTCGAAGCTCGCCCAGGCGGTGATTTCGACGATGTCGCGGTCGGTCCGGCCGGGCCGCGCGGCGGCGACGGTCCGGTCGTCGACGCGGTAGGAGGCCATCGCGCTGAGCAGGGCCAGCCGGCCCGCCGGCCGGTCCTCGGCCGACAGGCCGGCCAGCGCCCGCTCCGGCCAGGGGGTGCCGAGCCCCGGCGGCTGCCCGTCCCACTGGTCGAGTTCGGCGGTCACCACGGCCCGGACGGCGGCCGGAACGGCCCGGCGGCCGGCCTCGTCGAGGGCGGCGCAGGCCCGGGCGAAGGCGTCCGCGACGCTCGGCTCGCCCGCCGCCCAGCGGAGGTCCTCCGGCAGCTCGGCCGCGGGGAGCAGGCCGTGATTGCGCGAGCGCGGGGAGGCCGTCCGGCCCGCCGAGCGGATCAGCCAGGTGAGCACCCGCAGGACCGGGCCGAGCGAGGTCCTGGGGGCGCCGGGCGGCAGCGGGACTTCGCTCAGGAAGACGTTGACCATCCGGTTGAGGTAGTGCATCACCACCAGGGTCCCGATCAGTTCGGGCACTTCGTCCGCCGGGACGGGGTCGGGCAGCCCGTCGCCGCCCGCGACGGTGGCGGGCTGCCCCGGACCGGCGCCGCCGCCGGGCAGCAGCACCGCCAGGGTCGCGGCGTGCATCCGGACGCAGAAGGGGCAGGAGTTGGCCTCGGAGACCGCGACGGCCACCGCCTCCTTCGCCGCCCGCCGCGCCCGGCCGGGGGCGACCAGCGAGGCGCGGAGGACCAGCCAGCTCGCGGTCATCACGTCCGGCGCGGGGGAGTGCAGTGCGATGGGCGGGGCGAGCACCCCGAAGTCGCGCTCCACCTCCCGGTAGACGCGGCGTACGGGCAGTCCGCCGCTGTGGTAGCCGGCCGGCGAGACGTGGCGGATCTGGGCGAGCGACAGGTTGCGCAGCCCGCGTTGGACGATTCTTCGGTGCACGCGGTTCCCCTGTAGTAGGTGTGTGGGCCGGAGGGACGGGAACGGGGCCGGACGTCCGGTGGGCGCCGGCGGGACCGGCGGTGGTTGGGGAGTCCGACTGAGTGCCAGTCAGGAACGTTCGGTGGACCGCATGTTAAGGGATCGGGAAGAAAGCTCGCACAAATCGCTCGAACATGCGGTCGCCGATGGTCCAGCGCATCCGGGGCAGCAGCCGGGACGGGACCCCGATCCGGTACCTGATCCTCGGGTTGTCGCTGGCCACCGCCCGCTCCACGACCTTGGCGACCGTTTCGGCCCGGACCGCCATCCGCCCGCGGCCGGTGGGGTGTTCGGTCTCGCGGTAGGCCCCGTGCCAGTCGACGAAGTGCTCCCAGAACGCGTCGTACAGGCCGGACTTCTCCTGGCCGGACATCCCGAGGTCGGCGACGCTGGTCGGCACGAAGCCGCCGAGGATCGGCGAGGGCTCGACCAGGACCACCTTGATCCCGACGTGGGCGACCTCGTGCCGCAGCGAGTCCCCGATGGCCTCCAGCGCGTGCTTGGTGGCCTGGTAGTAGCCGCGCCCGGGGGTGGCGAACTGCCCGAAGATCGAGGACATCATCACGATCCGGCCCTGCCCCTGCTCGCGCATGCCGGGCAGGACCAGCTGGGTCAGCCGGGAGAGCCCGAAGACATTGGTCTCGAACTGCCGGCGGACCTCCTCGATCGGCGTCTCGCCGATGGTCCCGTTGAGGCTGTAGGCCGCGTTGTTGACGAGCACGCCCACCGCGCCGTGTTCGGCGGTGATCCGCTCCACCGCCGCCAGCATCGACTTCTCGTCGGTCACGTCCAGGCGCATCGTGGTGATGCCCTCCGCGGCGAGCGGCGCGAGCATCTCGGGGTCGCGGGCGGTCGCGTACACCGGCCAGCCGGCCCGGTGCAGCCGGAGTGCGACGGCCCGGCCGGTGCCGGAGGAGAGGCCGGTGCCGGAGGAGGCGCCGGTGAGCAGAACGGCGCGGGAGGCGTTCACCGGGCGGCGTCCTCGGTGTCCCCGGCGTCCCCGGCGTCTCCGGTCGCCTGCTCCCCGGTGTCCTGCTCCTCGGTGTCCTGCCGGGAGATCCGGCTCTCGCGGACCGTCGTGCCGAGCCCGAGGCCGTCGACCAGCCGTGTGATGAAGTTGAACAGGGCGGCGACGAAGACCGCCTCCAGCAGTTCCTCGTCGTTCCACCCCGCGGCGGCGGCCCGCTGCCAGTCCTCGTCGGTGACCCGGTAGGCGCCGGTGGTCACCTTGGTGACCAGCCGCAGCAG
Source organism: Kitasatospora sp. NPDC088548 (assembly GCF_044753005.1). Lineage (NCBI taxonomy): Bacteria > Bacillati > Actinomycetota > Actinomycetes > Kitasatosporales > Streptomycetaceae > Kitasatospora > Kitasatospora sp. NPDC088548. Next base: position 259,979 of record NZ_JBIVMI010000005.1, on the reverse strand, counting down.
TTCGGCGGTGGGCGCGTCGACGGGCAGCTCGTCGGGGGAGCTCGCGACGGTGATGGCGTCGGCGAGCTCCTTGCTGCCGCCGAACTGGAGCAGGAACCAGTTGTGCGTCCCGACGCAGTACGGGCAGCCGCAGACCTTCGACGTCCAGGCGGAGATGAGTTCCCGGGTGCCGCGCGGCAGCACGCCGTCGCTGAAGACCCCGGAATAGCCGGCGAGTACCACCTCCAGGAGGGCCGGCCGGGCGGATACCAGCCGGAACATGTCCGGAACGAAGGGAAGCTTCGTCGTCTCCTTGATGCGCTCGTACAGTTCCGCGGTGCGGCCGGTGGCCTCGGATTCGGACACCATCGGGACGCGGACCCCGGGGATCTGCTGCTGCTCCGTCATGTCAATCTCTCCTGCTCTCCGAGTGGTTCGGATATTCCGCGGACGGTGATTTCGGTGCTTTGCTTTCCCACGATGGTGGCACCGGGCGGTCGGTCTGGTGTCTCCGAGATTGCCCTCTGCCAGGTGGATTGAACGACCGGTCGGCCGGTTGGTCAAAGGCCGGACCGGGCACGGGTATTGGTCATTTCGGCCGGCCGGCGTCCCGGGTACGCGAACGGCCCCGGGCCCGTCCGCCTGGTACGCGAACGGGCCCGGGGCCGGCCGGCCGTGGCGGCCGGTGGCGGTCAGTCGCGGCTCAGCCAGTCCGCCAGCCGCTCGCCGATCATGATCGAGGTCAGGTTGGTGTTGCAGCTGACGATGTTCGGCATCACGGAGGCGTCGGCCACGTACAGGCCGTCGACACCGTGGACGCGCAGGTACTGGTCGACCACGGCGCCCGGGTCGTCGGCCGGCCCCATCCGGGCGGTGCCGACCGGGTGGTAGGCGCTGTCCAGGCTGACCCGGATGTACTGGCGCACCATGTCGTCCTGCTCGACCAGCCGCTCGTTGAGCACGATGAAGGACTCGCCGTACGGGCGGACGTCCGGGTGGTTGGCCAGCTGCCAGCAGGTGCGGACGCCGTCGGCGAGGATCCGCATGTCCCGCTCGGTGGAGAGGAAGTTCAGCCGGACGTCGGGCGCGGCCGCGGGGTCGGCGGAGGTGAGGGTGATCCGGCCGCGGGACTCGGGCCGCTGGTGGACGACCATGACGCCGAGGATGACCATGCCGCCGGCCAGCATCTGGAGGTCCGGGAAGAGTGTCAGGTCGAAGTGGTTGACCATGTAGAACTGCAGGTCGTTGAACTGGTCGGAGTCCTCGGCGGTGGTGCGCAGGATGGTCTGCAGGAACGGTGCCGCGGTGTCCACGGCGCCGGGCCGGGGCACCATGAAGACGCCGGTCCGCGGGTGGTCGATCAGGTTGGCGCCCACGCCCGGCAGGTCGGTCCGGACCGCGATGCCGTGGCGGGCCAGCTCGTCGGCCGGGCCGATGCCCGAACGCATCAGGATGGCGGGTGAGTTGACAGCGCCGGCGGACAGCACGACCCGGCGGCCGAGCAGTTGCTCGGCCGCGCCGCCCGCGGTGGACACCTCCACGCCCGTGGCGCGCCCGTCCTCCAGCAGCACGCGGTGGACGAGGACGCCGGGCCGGATGGTGAGGTTGGGGCGCTCGCGCACCTCGGCGGTCAGGTAGGCCATCGCGGTGGAGACCCGGACGTCCAGCGGCTCGCGCCGGTTGGAGGGGATCGGGCCGACGCCGGTCGCCTCGGGGTCGTTGTGGTCCTTGACCTCGGGGTATCCGGCGTCCAGGGCGGCCTGCAGGAACCCCCGCTGGATGTCGGTCAGTTCGTCGGGCTGCCAGCGGCGCACCGGGTACGGGCCGCCCCGGCCGTGCACTTCGCCCTGGTCGTGGTCGGCGTCGTCCTCCAGGCGGCGGAAGAACGGCAGGACCTTCTCCCAGGACCACTCGGGGTTTCCGACGGCGGCCCACTCGTCGTAGTCCTGCGGCACGCCGCGCAGGGCGATGGTGGCGCCCACCGCCGAGGAGCCGCCGGTCACCTTGCCGCGCGGGAAGCGGACCCGCCGGCCGTCGGCGATCTCGGCCCGGTACTTCCAGTCGTGCTCGTCCAGCGACATCGCGGCGCCGCTGCGGAGGTCCTCGGGGGTCCCGTCGATGTCCGGAAAGTCCGGGCCGGCCTCCAGCAGCAGGACCCGGCGGGAGGGATCGGCGCTGAGCCGGGCGGCCAGGGCTGCGCCGGCCGAGCCTGATCCGACAATGATCTCGTCGTACGTCTCTGTCATGACATGTCCTCGCGGCGTAGTACCGGTGGCGGCACCCCCGTTCGTGGTGGATCCACGGGGCGTGCGCTCGGGCGATCTGCCGGAGAGCATCACACGTGCCCGGGCCGCGGTCTTCTCCGAACGTGCCCATATCGGCCGTATCGGTGGGCAATGCGGGAGAAGCGTTTTCCGCGGACTCCGATCCATCATTCATTCTGCGAACTCCTGGCCATATCCGCCGTTCTTTTGACGGTATTTCACTGGTCCTGGCAGTTCCGTCCGTGCCCGATCCGAAGGGAATGAGATGCCTCTCCGTGAGCGGTTTCGCCGGATGATACCGGGGGTGGCGACCATCGTGGTCGCCGCCTCCCTGTTCTTCGCGGTCAGGACCTCCGTGGCGGTGGCCGGAGGTGACGAGGCAGCCGCCGCGTACGCCTTCCAGGAACTGCCGATCGCGATGCCACCGGGCTACGAGAACCGCCCGATGAAGACCGTCCGGGAGGTCAACCCGGCCTACTACAAGATCCGTTCGTGGATCTCCTCGGTCGGCGCCAGCATCGCCATCAACGACCTGACCGGACACGGCGTCGCCGATGGCATGTGCATCGTCGACACCCGGACCGACCAGGTGATCGTCACCTACACGCCGACCGCCCGGCCCGGCGACCGCTTCACCCCCTTCGTCCTCGACGCGGCGCCGCTGCCGATGGACGCCGCGATGGCGCCCACCGGCTGCACCCCGGGCGACTTCAACGGCGACGGCCGGATGGACCTGCTGGTCACCTACTGGGGCCGGACCCCGATCCTCTTCATGGCCAGGACCGACGCCACCGAGCCGGCGCCCGGCGCGTACGTGCCGCGCGAGGTCGTGCCCACCGCCTCGCCGGACGGCAAGTACCACGGCCCGCGCTGGAACACCGACGCGGACTACGTCGGCGACCTCGACGGCAGCGGCCACCCGTCCATCGTGATCGGCAACTACTTCCCGGACTCCGACGTCCTGGACCCGCACGGCCTCAACAACGTGGCGATGAACGACTCCCTCTCCAGCGCCCGCAACGCCGGCGGCGACCACGTGCTGCGCTGGGTGTCCGCCACCACCGGCAGCGACCCCACCGCCGCCTTCGTGGAGGAGAAGGACGCGATCCCCTACGACGCCTCCACCGGGTGGACGCTGGCCATCTCCGGCGCCGACCTGACCTCCGACGCGCTCCCCGAGCTCTACATCGCCAACGACTTCGGCCACGCCCACCTGCTGTACAACCGCTCCACCCCGGGGAAGATCCGGTTCACCGAGGCCACCGGGGAGCGGACGCCCACCACCCCGAAGTCGTTCGTCCTCGGCAAGGGCTCCTTCAAGGGCATGGGCGTCGACTTCGGCGACCTCAACCACAACGGCAACTTCGACATGTTCGTCAGCAACATCACCGAGGCCTGGGGCCTGGAGGAGAGCAACTTCGTCTGGGTCAACGAGGCGAAGGACGAGGCCGACATGAAGCGGCAGCTCGAACGCGGCACGGCGCCGTTCACCCAGAAGGCCCAGGAGCACGGCATGGCCTGGACCGGCTGGGGCTGGGACGCCAAGATGGGCGACTTCCTCAACAACGGCGACCTCTCCGTCATCCAGGCCACCGGCTTCGTCAAGGGGAACATCGACCGCTGGCCGTGGCTCCAGGAACTCGCCATGAGCAACGACAACCTGCTCTCCAACCCCCGGATGTGGCCGCACGTGCAGCCCGGTGACGACCTCGCCGGCGACAACGTGCTCGGCTTCTACGCCAAGACCGCCAACGGCGTCTACGCCAACGTCAGCAAGCAGCTCGGCCTCGCCGTCCCCACCCCCACCCGGGGCATCGCCACCGGTGACACCACCGGTACCGGCGCCCTCGACTTCGCGGTGGCCCGCCAGTGGGGCCCGCCCGCCTTCTACGCCAACATGGCGTCCAACCGCGGCGACTACCTCAACCTGAAGCTCTACCGCCCGGCCGGCGACAGCGCGGCCGGCAAGGGCCTGGCGGGCACCGGATCGCCCGCCTACGGCGCCCGGGTCAAGGTGACCTCGGCCCTCGGCACCCAGGTCTCCCAGCTCGACGGCGGTGGCGGCCACGGCGGATTCCGCAGCTTCGACGTGCACTTCGGCCTCGGCGCCACGAGCGGCCCGGTGACGGTGAGCCTCGAATGGCGCGACGCCGGCGGCACCCCGCACCAGAAGACGACCCAGCTGACCCCGGGCACCCACACCCTCGAACTCACCAGCGACATCAAGGAGGTCCCGAGCCGATGACCGCGACCGTACAGTCACCCGTCAGCGGCGTACCGGCCGGCGCGTCCCCGTCGCCCGCGCCCGGACCGAAGCCGAAGCCCGACCCCCGCTACCTCGCCCTGCGCAACTTCGCGCTCTCCATCAGCGTGTTCAACATCTTCGGTTACACCCTGCTCGGCTTCGAGCAGCCCTGGCTCTGGCCGATCCTGGCGGTGCTCACCGGCTACGCCACCGAGATCGCCTTCGAGCTGCTGAGCGCCTGGGCGCAGAAGCGCGGGCCGCGGTTCCTCGGCCACGGCGTGCGCGGCGTCTACGAGTTCCTCCTGCCGTCGCACATCACCGCGCTGGCCGCGAACATGCTCCTCTACGTCAACAACCAGCTGATCGCGATGCTCTTCGCGGTGGTCGTCGGCGTCTCCGGCAAGCACGCCCTCCAGGCCCCGGTGGCCGGGCGGATGCGCCACTTCATGAACCCGTCGAACTTCGGGATCACCGTCTCGCTGCTCTGCTTCGGCTCCTGGCTGAGCATCGCCCCGCCCTACGAGTTCACCGAGAACGCCAACACCTTCTTCCGGATGATGATCCCGCTGATCATCGCCACCGCCGGCACGGTGATCAACTCCCTGCTGACCAAGCGCACCCCGCTGATCGTGGGCTGGCTCGGCGGCTTCGCCATCCAGGCGTTCCTCCGGCACTGGATCTGGGACGTCTCGCTCTACTCCGCGCTCGGCGTGATGACCGGGGTGGCGTTCGTCCTCTTCACCAACTACATGATCAGCGACCCCGGCACCACCCCGTCCAAGGCCTGGCCGCAGTTCATGTTCGGCTCCGGGGTGGCCATGATCTACGGCCTCCTGATGGTCTTCAACGTCGTCTACACGCTGTTCTTCGCCACCTCCCTCGCCTGCGCGCTGCGCGGCGGCGGCTGGTGGGTCGCCCACCTGCTCAAGCGACGCCGCGAGCGCGCCGCGGCCGGCCCGCTCGGCGCGGCCGGCAACCCGCAGGCGGTCGGCCGGCAGTCCGGCACCGAGGCGGTGTCGGTATGAGCGACCGCCGCATCGCCGTCGTCGGCATCGCCTGCCGCTACCCCGACGCCGACTCCCCCCAGCAGCTGTGGCAGAACGTCCTGGCCGGGCGCCGGGCCTTCCGCCGCATCCCCGACGAGCGGATGCGGGCGGCCGACTACTACGACCCCGACCCCGCCGCACCGGACCGCTTCTACAGCCCCAACGCGGCCGTCATCGAGGGCTTCGAGTTCGACCGGGTCGAGCACCGGGTCGCCGGCAGCACCTTCCGCGCCACCGACATGACGCACTGGCTGGCCCTCGACACCGCCGCCCGGGCCCTCGCCGACGCCGGCTTCCCGGCCGGTCACGGGCTCGCCGACGCCAACACCGGCGTCGTCGTCGGCAACACCCTGACCGGCGAGTTCAGCCGCGCCAACGTCATGCGCCTGCGCTGGCCCTACGTCCGCCGGACGGTCGGCGCCGCGCTGCGCGAACAGGGCTGGGACGACGCCGCGCTCGGGGAGTTCCTGGACGGCCTGGAGGAGCGCTACAAGAGCCCGTTCCCGCCGATCGGCGAGGACACCCTGGCCGGCGGCCTGGCCAACACGATCGCCGGCCGGATCTGCAACCACTTCGACTTCAAGGGCGGCGGCTTCACCGTCGACGGGGCCTGCTCCTCCTCCCTGCTCTCCGTCATCACCGCCGCCGACGCGCTCGCCGACGGCCGGTTCGACGTCGCCGTCGCCGGCGGGGTCGACCTCAGCATCGACCCGTTCGAACTGATCGGCTTCGCCAAGACCGGCGCCCTCGCCACCGGCGAGATGCGCGTCTACGACCGGCACTCCAACGGCTTCTGGCCCGGCGAGGGCTGCGGCATGCTCGTCCTGATGCGCGACGAGGACGCCCGCGCGCAGGGCCGGTTCCGCTACGCCACCCTGCCCGGCTGGGGCTACTCCTCGGACGGCCGCGGCGGCATCACCCGCCCCGAGGTCCAGGGACACCGGCTGGCCATCGAACGGGCCTACCGGGCGGCCGGGTTCGGCATCGACTCGGTCCACTACCTGGAGGGCCACGGCACCGGCACGGCCGTCGGCGACGCCACCGAACTGCGCGCCTTCTCGCAGGCCCGCCGGGCCGCCGACGCCACCGCCCCACCCGCGGCCATCAGCACCATCAAGGGCAACATCGGGCACACCAAGGCCGCCGCCGGAGTGGCCGGGCTGCTCAAGGCCATCCTGGCGGTGCGCCACCAGATCATCCCGCCCGCCACCGGCCACACCGAGCCGCAGGCCGAACTCACCGGACAGCAGCCCGCGCTGCGCGTCCCGGACACCGCCGAACTGTGGCCGGCCGAGGCGCCGATCCGCGCCGGGGTCTCCTCCATGGGCTTCGGCGGCATCAACGCCCACGTGGTGGTCGAGCACGCCGACGGCGTCCGCAAGAGCGCCCTCGGACGGACCACCGAACGGCTGGTCCGCTCCCGGCAGGACTGCGAGCTGCTGCTCGTGGACGCCGCGAGCCCGGCCGACCTGCGGGCCTCGGCCGCCCACCTCGCCGACCTGACCGCCCGCCTCTCCTACGCCGAACTGGCGGACCTCGCCGCCACCCTGCAGTCCCGGCTGGCCGGCCGACCGGTCCGGGCGGCCGTCCTCGCGGCCAACCCGCAGGAGGCCGCCCGGCGCTTCGAGCACCTGCTCGGCCTCCTCGACGGCGGCACCCGCGCCGTCGTCGACCCGGCCGGCGGGGTGTTCCTCGGGGTCGGCTCGGCCCGGCCCCGGATCGGCCTGCTCTTCCCCGGGCAGGGCGCCGGACGCCGGGGCGACGGCGGCGCGCTGCGCCGCAGGTTCGCCACCGTCGACGCGCTCTACCGCGACCTGCGGCTGCCCGCCGACGGGGACCTGGTCGCCACCGACGTCGCCCAGCCGCGCATCGTGACCTCCTCCGTCGCCGGCCTGCGGGTGCTCGCCGCCCTCGGCATCGAGGCGGTCGGTGCCGTCGGGCACAGCCTGGGCGAACTCACCACGCTGCACTGGGCGGGCGCCCTCGACGAGTCCGCCCTGCTGGAGACCGTCGCCGTGCGCGGCCGGGTGATGGCACACGCCAGTGACGGCAACGGCACGATGGCCGGGATCGCCGCGCCGCCCGCCGAGGTCGAGCCGCTGCTGGACGGACTCCCGGTGGTCGTCGCCGGATACAACGGCCCGACCCAGACGGTGGTGTCCGGCCCGGTCGACGCGGTCGAACGGGTCTGCGCCCGGGCCTCCCGGCAGGGGCTCGGCAGCAACCGGATCAACGTCTCGCACGCCTTCCACTCGCCCGCGGTCGAACCGGCCGCCCACGCGTTCGCGGAGCACCTGGCGACCGTCCCGTTCACCGCGCCGCACGGCCGGATGTTCTCGACCGTCACCGGCGCCGAACTGGCCGAGGGGACGGACCCGCGCGCCCTGCTGACCCGGCAGGTGCTCGACCCGGTCCGCTTCGCCGAGGCCCTTTCCGCCCTGGCCGCCGACACCGACCTGCTGCTGGAGGTCGGCCCCGGGCGGGTGCTGCGCGGCCTGGCGGCCGAGATCGCGCCCACCGTCCCGGTGCTCTCGCTCGACACCGACGGCACCTCGCTGGCCGGCCTGCTCGGCGCGACGGCCGCGGCCTGGACGATGGGCGCGCCCGTCGAGCACGCGGCGCTCTTCGCGGACCGGCTGGTCCGCCCGCTGCCGCTGGACAAGGAGTTCCGGTTCTTCGCCAGCCCCTGCGAGGAGGCCCCCGAAGGCGACTTCGGCACCACGGCGGCGGCCCGCCCGGCGGAGCGCTCCGAGCCGGCCCCGGCCCGCGAACGCGCCCGGACGGCGGACCGGGAGACGCCGTCCGACGGAGGCGACGACACGCTCGCCGTCCTGCTCCGGCTCGCCGCCGAGCGCGCGGAGCTGCCGCTCGCGGCGGTGCACGGCGGCATGAACCCGCTGGACGAGCTGCACCTCAGCTCCATCACGGTCGGCCAGATCGTCAACGACACCGCCCGTGAACTCGGCCGGTCCGTGCCGATGGCCACCTCCGCCTTCGCCACCTCGACCCTGGCCGAACTCGCCGGACTGCTCGACGAGCTCGGCGACGGCGACGGCCCCGGGACGGACGGTGCGGCGGCCGTCCAGGGGGTCGCCCCCTGGGTGCGGGCCTACGCGGTCGACCTCGTCCCGGCCGCCGCGGGACCGGCCGGCGCCCCCCGGCCGGGGGGCGACTGGCAGCTCTTCAGCACCCCCCACCACCCGCTGGCGGAGGACCTGCACCGCGCCCTCGGCCGGGCCGGACTCGGCGACGGCGTGCTGCTCTGCCTGCCCGCCGACTGCGACGAGCGGCACGCCGGCCTGATGCTCGACGCCGCCCGGGCGGCACTCTCCGCGGCCGGACCGGTCCGCCTGGTCGCCGTGGGCGACCGGCGCGGCGCCGCCGGACTGGCCAGGACCCTGCACCTGGAGGCGCCCGCGGTCGCCACCACCGTGATCACCCTGCCGCTCGCGCCCGGCCGGGACACCGGACCGGGCGCCGGAGCGGGCGCCGACACCGTCGCCCGGATCGTCGCCGACGTCGCGGCCACCCGGGGCTTCGCCGAGGTGCACTACGACCCCGACGGCACCCGCCGCGTCCCCGTCCTGCGCCCCCACCCGACCGCGGCCGCCGAGGAGGGCGCCGACCTCGGCCTCGGGACCGGCGACGTCCTGCTGGTGACCGGGGGCGGCAAGGGCATCACCGCCGAGTGCGCCCTCGGGCTGGCCCGCGCCACCGGCACCGCCATCGGTCTGCTCGGCCGCTCCGACCCGGACGACGACCCCGAACTCGCCGCCAACCTGGAGCGGATGGCCGCCGCCGGCGTCTCCTACCACTACGTCCGGGCCGATGTGACCGCCGCCGACGAGGTCAAGACGGCCGTCGCCCGGATCCACGCCGTCCTGGGCCCGGTCACCGCCGTCCTGCACGGTGCCGGCCGCAATGTGCCGCACGCCCTCGCCGACCTCGACGAGGCGTCCTTCCGGCGCACCCTCGCCACCAAGATCACCGGCCTGGAGAACGTCCTCGCGGTGACCGACCCCGCCTCCCTGCGGCTGCTGGTCACCTTCGGCAGCATCATCGGCCGGGCCGGACTGCGCGGCGAGGGCGACTACGCCACCGCCAACGACTGGCTCACCGACCTCACCGACCGGGTCCGGGAGGACTACCCCGACTGCCGCTGCCTCGCGCTCGAATGGTCGGTCTGGTCCGGCACCGGCATGGGCGAACGGCTCGGCGTCCTGGAGTCGCTGCTCCGGGCCGGCATCGAACCCATCCCGGCCGAGGAGGGCGTCGCGCTGCTCGGCCGTCTGCTCGCCGACCGGACGGCCCCCGGCACCCTGGTGGTGGCCGGCCGCACCGGATCCCTGCCGACCCTCACCCACGAGACGGCCGAACTGCCGCTGTACCGCTTCCTCGACCGCCTCCTGGTGCACCACCCCGGCGTCGAACTCGTCGCCGAGACCGACCTGTCGGACGCCACCGACCCCTACCTCGGCGACCACCTGCTCGACGGCTCGCTGCTCTTCCCCGCCGTCCTCGGCATGGAGGCGATGACCCAGTGCGCCGCCGCCCTGACCGGGCACGGCACACCGCCGGCGCTCCAGGACGCGGAGTTCCTGCGGCCGATCGTGGTGCCGACCGACGGCACCACCACCATCCGGGTGGCCGTCCTCGCCGCCGAGGACGGCACGGTCCGGACCGTCATCCGCAGCAGCGAGACCGGCTACCAGGCCGACCACTTCCGCGCCACCCTGCGGTTCGACGCCCCCGCCCCCGCCGCCCTCGGGACGGCACCCGGTGGCGCCGTCCCGCTGGACCCGGCCCGCGACCTCTACGGACCGGTGCTCTTCCAGGGCGGCCGCTTCCAGCGGCTGCTCGGCTACCGGGCGCTGGCCGCCAAGCAGTGCGTCGCCGAGGTCTCCACCCGCGCGGACGCCCCCTGGTTCGCCGGCTACCTGCCGGACGGCCTGGTCCTCGGCGACCCCGGCGCCCGGGACACCCTCATGCACGCCATCCAGTGCTGCGTCCCGGACGCCACCCTGCTGCCGGTCGGCGTCGAGCGGCTGCACCCCGCCGGCCCGGGGGCCGGCGCGTCCGGCCCGCTCGTCCTGCACGCCGTCGAGCGCCTGCGCGACGGTGACACCTACCTCTACGACCTGGACGTCCGCGACCACGACGACGCCCTGGTCGAGAGCTGGCGGGGGCTGCGGCTCCAGGCCGTCCGCAAGCAGGACGGCCGCGGTCCGTGGGAGCCCGTCCTGCTCGGCCCCTACCTGGAGCGCCGGGCCGAACTCCTGCTGTCCGCCGCCGTCGACTGCGTCGTCCACCCGGACGACGGCGCCCCGCCCCGGGGCACCGCCGAACGGCGGCAGCGCACCGCCGAGGCCGTCGCCCGGCTGGTGGGCGGACCGGCCACGGTCCGCTACCGCCCGGACGGCCGCCCCGAGATCGAGGGCGGGCCCACCGTCTCCTCCTCGCACGGCGCGGGCGTGACCTTCGCGGTGGCGGGGGAGCGGCCGGTCGCCTGCGACGTCCAGACCGTCGACGAGCGCACCGCCGAGGACTGGGCCGGCCTGCTCGGGGCCGACGGCCTCGCCCTGGCCCGGCTGATCGCGGCCGAGCAGACCGAGGAGCTGTCCGTGGCCGCCACCCGGGTCTGGGGAGCGGTCGAGTGCCTGCGCAAGCACGGCCGGGCGCTCGGGCGGCTCACCGCCGACCCCGCGACCGGGCCCGCGACCGGCCCGGCCACCGGCCTGGACGGCTGGCTGGTGCTGCGCTCCGGCGCCGCCCGCGTCGTGACCTTTCCGACCGCACTGCGCGGGCTCCGGGAGCCCGTGGTGTTCGCCATCCTGACCGAGGGGGACGAGTGAGCGACCGGCCGTACTTCGAGCACCGCCATCTGGTCGGCTTCGAGGAGACCAACCTGGTGGGCAACGTCTACTACGTCAACTACGTCCGGTGGCAGGGGCGTTGCCGCGAGCTCTTCCTCCGGGAGCGGGCGCCCGAGGTGCTGGCGGACATCCGCGACGACCTGAAGCTGTTCACCCTCAAGGTGGACTGCGAGTTCTTCGCCGAGATCACCGCCTTCGACGAGCTGTCGATCCGGATGCGGCTGGAGGACCTCACCCAGACCCAGATCGGCTTCACCTTCGACTACGTCCGGCTCCGCGAGGGCGGCGAGGACCTGGTCGCGCGGGGCCGGCAGCGGGTGGCCTGCATGCGGGGGCCGAACAACGACACCCGCCCGGCCCGGGTGCCCGAGCCGCTGCGGCTGGCGCTGGCGCCCTACGCCGCCGGCGCCGTCCCGGACGTCCCGGAGCCCGTTCCGGTCCGCAGCGGAAGCGGGGTGTAGGCCGTGGGCGCCACTGACGGCCGGTCCCTGACCGGGCTCACCGCACCGCCCGTACCGGCGGCGCCCGGGACACCGGCCCGGCTTTCCGGGCTGCCTGGGCTGCCTGGGCTGTCCGGGTTGGCCGGGCCGCCTGAGCCGGCCGGGCTGTCCGAGCGCCTCCCGCGCGGGGTCCACGACCGCTCGGCCCTGCGCGGAGCGCTCGGCGCCTTCGCCACCGGCGTCACCGTGCTGACGGCCGGACGGGAGAACCCGTGCGGGATGACGGCGAACTCGTTCACCTCGGTCTCGCTCGACCCGGCGCTCGTCCTGGTGTGCGTGGTGCGTACGGCCGCCGTGCACGACCGGATCCTGGCGGAGGGGGGCTTCGCGGTGTCGGTGCTCTCCGACCGCCAGGAGAAGCTCGCCCGCTACTTCGCGGACCGCCACCGGCCGCGCGGCGCGGCCGAGTTCGAGGGCGTCCCGGCGTCCCCCGGGCGGCACACCGGCGCGCCGCTGCTCACCGGCGCGCTGGCCTGGCTGGAATGCGGGCTGGCCGCCGTGCACGACGGCGGGGACCACTCGATCCTGGTCGGGTCCGTCCTCGGACTGGGGCGCGGCGAGGCGGAGCCGGCGCTGGTCTTCCACGCCGGCGGGTTCCACCCGCTCGGCCGTTCCTGAGCCTGTTCCCCGGCCCTCCCGGTCCCGATCGGGAGGGCCGGGGGCGGCTGTGCCCGGCCGTGCAGCGGCCCTCACGGGGAGGGCCGCTGCACGGCCGGGCCTGTCGTGCTGTCCGGACGGGTGCCGGCAGGGCGTCAGGACCGCGAGAAGACCCCCGGGCCCGCGGGCCCGGGGGTCTTCTCGTACGGGTGGTTCAGCCGACCGGCCGGACCGTCATCGGCAGCCCGCCCCGCACCCGCAGGGTCAGCATGGGCTCGGGGACGACCGGGTACCCGGGCACCTCGGTGAGCCGCACCCGGCGGGCGACCGCCGCGGTGACGACGGCGGCCTCCATCATGCCGAGCCCGCTGCCGACGCAGACCCGCGGCCCGGCGCCGAACGGCAGATAGCTGTACCGGGAGCGGTGCGCGGCGCGCTCGGGGGTGAACCGCTCCGGGTCGAAGCGGTTCGGGTGGTCCCAGAACTCCGGGTGCCGGTGCAGGGTGTACGGGCAGATCAGCACATCGGCGCCGGCCGGCACCCGGTACCCGCCGATCTCGTCCTCGGCGAGTGCCTTGCGGGGCAGGATCCAGACCGGCGGGTAGAGCCGCATCACCTCCTGCAGCACCATGGTGGTGTAGCCGAGCCGGTGGACGTCCCCGATGCCGACCGGGCGGTCGCCGAGCACCTCGACGGCCTCCTCGTGCAGCCGCTCCCAGACCTGCGGGTGCCGGGCCGCCAGGTGGAAGGTCCAGCTCAGGGTGGACGCGGTGGTCTCGTGCCCGGCCAGCAGCAGGGTCACCAGTTCGTCGCGCACCCGTAGCCGGCGCACGGCCGGCGGGTCGTCCCGGCTGGACTCGACCAGCCGGGAGAGCACGTCGTCCCGGCCCCCGGTCGACGCCGAGGCCCGTTCGGCCGCCAGCGTGGCGGTGATCCGTTCGAGCTCGGCGCGGGCCCGGCGGAACCGGGTCTGCCCCGGCAGCGGGATCCAGGTGGGCACCGCCCCGAGCGACATCATCTCGAACATCGCCTGGTCCTGGACGGTCTCGAAGTGCTCGCCGATGCCCTCGTAGGCGTCGAGGTCCGCGTCGAGCAGCGTCCGGCCGAGGACACCGAGCGTCAGACCGGTCATCTCCTGCCGGATGTCGACCGGCTCCCCGGGCGGCCTGGCCAGCAGCCGGGCGACCAGCTTCTCGGCCTCCTCCCCGACGGCGGCGGCCTGCTGGGCCAGCCGCTTGGGCTGGAAGGCCGGCTGGATGGTCCGCCGCTGCTGCCGCCAGAGCGCGCCCTCACTGGTGAGCAGCCCGTCCCCGAGCGCCCGCCGGGCGTGGGTGAGGCCGATCCCCTTGTGGTAGTTGGCGCCGTTGTCGGCGAGCACCCGCCGGGCGTGGTCCGGATGGTTGAAGAAGTGCAGCGTCTTCGGGCCGAGCGGCAGCCGGACGGCGTCGCCGTAGGTGCGCGCCGCCCAGGTCATCACGGAGAGCCGGTCCCGGGCCATCCGGGTCAGCAGGTCCAGGGTGCGCCGGCGGGACGGCCCCGGCGGCCGTCCGCCGGGCCGGGCGACGGTGCTCATACGACCGCGCCCGGGCGGGATGCGAACCGGGCGGCGATCGTGCGGCGCCACACCTCGTACGCGGGCAGCTCGCCGTCCACCACCGGCACCGGCCGGACGGCGGTGCTGAACTCCGCGGCCTCCTCCGGGGTCAGGCCGCACAGGACGCGGGCGGCCAGCCGGGTGTGCTCGGTGACCAGCCCGGCCTCGATCCGGGCGGTGGCGGCGAAGACGGAGCCCTGGGCGACCTCGCCCCGGTACTTCTCCGCCCGCCGCAGGAAGGCCCGCAGCTCCGCCTCGTCGCCGCCGCCCGCGTAGGTGGCCGCCAGCCCGGCGCCGCTGTAGAGGTCGGGCCGGCGTTCCTCGGGGAACCGGTCGAGCAGGTCGGCCACCCGCTCGGGGTCGGCGCCGCCGACGAACCAGCAGGCCCGGCCGACCCCCTGGTCGACGGCGTGCGGGACGTAGTCGCGGGGTCCGTCGCAGGGCCAGGGCAGATCGGTGTCCCGCCGGTGCCCGTGGACGTACTCGGCGGTGCGGAAGTAGGCCTGGTGGAAGCCGTAGCCGTCCAGGGCGAGCCAGCGCAGCAGCGGGTCGTCCAGGGACAGCGCCGGCCAGCGGAAGCGGGGGAGCCGGGCCATCGCCCAGCCCACCCCGACGTAGGCCATGTAGACGTGGTCCCGGCCGCGCCCGGCGAGCAGCCCGCGGACGTGGTTGCGGCCGCCCAGCGGCAGGCCGTCCAGCATCGCCAGGGCCATCGCCGCGCCCTCGTAGGCGAAGCCCCGGAACTCCTCCGGGACCTGTTCGAGACGGCGCTCGGCGTCGGGTGGGGTGCGGGCCTCGGCGGCGTACGCGTAGCCGGTGAGGAAGGTGGCGCCGACGTTCTCCAGCAGGTGCCGGGCGGCGGGGTCCTTCTCGTGGAAGCCACGGGTGGAGAGCAGGGTCTCCGAGATGTCGGGCGTCAGGATGCGGCGCCGCAGCGCGCGCCAGTAACCGGCCAACGTTCCCTCCAGCGGGGCGGGGTGGACCGCGGTGATCCGGCTTCACATCGTGCTGGCGGCGGACGCGGCGGGCCTACTCCGAACGTGCCCGACCCGGTCGGCCGGCGGACTGGGCAGGACGGAAGAAGTCCGCCGCCCGGCGGCGCCCCATACTCCAAACGCCCTGTCCCGCCAGCCCGCAGGAGGCCCACAGCCATGAGCAAGGTGATCGACGCCCGGTCCGCCGTCCGTCCGGCGGTTCCCACCTCCCTGTTCGTCAACGGACACCGCCCAGGACGGCTCGGGCTGACGCTCGGGCTGAGCGTCCTCGGCGGCCTGTTCATCGCGTACGCCTGGAACTCCGAACTGGTCGACCGCGAGATCGGTTTCAACACCGCCACCGCCCTGCTCGGGCACGACGCCCACGGCACCCCGATCGCGGGCATCGCCTCGGGGGTGCTGTTCGCGTTCGTCACGGGCCTGGCCGGCTCCTTCACCGCCTGCAACATCGCGGTCTTCGGCGCGGTCGGCCCGCTGGTCGGCCAGGAGAGGACCCGCCGGGCCAGACTCCTCCAGACGGTGCGTCCGCTGCTGTGGATCGGCGCCGGGCTGGTGCCGGTCTCGGCGGCCTACGGCGCGCTGGTCGGGCTGGCCGGGACCCACCTCCCGCAGTTCGCCACGGCCCCGACCAGCGGCCTCTCGCCGCGGGCGGCGCAGTCGATGACCACCTACGGTCTGATCGGCCTGGCGATGGTGGTGCTGGGCCTGGCCGCCGCCGGGGTGGTCCGCGATCCGCTGGCGGCGCTCTCCCGCCGGTTCCCCAACGCGCCGCTGGTGCTGATCGGCGTGCTGGTCGGCGGCTTCCTGATCGGGCGCCCGTACCCGCTCTTCCGGGACCTCTTC
Organism: Kitasatospora sp. NPDC088548; assembly: GCF_044753005.1. NCBI lineage: Bacteria > Bacillati > Actinomycetota > Actinomycetes > Kitasatosporales > Streptomycetaceae > Kitasatospora > Kitasatospora sp. NPDC088548. Next base: position 244,043 of record NZ_JBIVMI010000005.1, on the reverse strand, counting down.
CGGCATGCCGCGAACACCCACAACCCGTTCTACGGCGCGGGTGCCTTCGTGCTCCAGTCGATCGGCAACATCGTGGTCATGGGGCTGCTGTTCGTGCTCCTCTCGGTCACCCCGGGCGACCGGCTGCGGGGCTGGCTGGCCGCCAGGCCCGCGCGGGCGAGCGCGCTGACCGCCGCCGCCTTCCTGGTGGCCGGGGTCTTCACGATCGTCTACTGGGACATCCGGATCCTGGGCCGGCTCGGCTACCTCTGGTTCCCGACGGCGCCCTGGAACTGACCCCCGGCGCGTTCCGCACGCTCTGCACGGCCCGCCGACGGGCCGCGACCGCGGGAGCCCCGGGCCCCGGAGATCAGGCCCGGAGCTCCCGCGCTGTTTTCAACGAGGCCATGGTGTCGGCGAGTTTGTCGCCGGCGCCGACGATCAGGCCGCAGACCTGGGCCTCGAAGCAGGCGTCCGCGTCGTACGGCTCGACCAGGTAGCCGCCGAGCTCCAGGGTGACCAGGCCGTGCAGCGCGATCCACATCTGGTGCGCGACCAGCTGGGCGTCGTGGGCCCGGAAGCGGCCGGCCGTCATGCACCGGACGACGGCCCGGACCAGGATCTCCAGGGTGTAGCGGCCGTGCTGGCGGTCGGCGTCGGTCAGGGCGAAGCCGCCCAGGCCGGCGCCGCCGAACATGATGCCGTACAGGTAGCGGTGCTCCAGGGCGTTGTCCCGGTAGGCGTGGCCGAGCGAGGCGACGTCGGTCACCGGGTCGGGCCCCTCGCCGATGGCGCTCATCCGGCCGTTGAGCCGGACGAAGCCCTCGTGGACCACGGCCCGGACCAGGTCGTCCATGCCGCCGAAGTGGGTGTAGACCGCGGTGGTGGAGGTGCCCACGGCGGCGGCCAGCCGGCGGGTCGAGAGGGCCAGCGGGCCCTCCTCGGCGAGGAGGCGGGCGGCGGCCTCGATGAGCTGCGCGCCGAGTCTGGGGTCTGCTTGACGGGGACTCACCGTTGACATGCTGTCACGGCAGCGGTACACCTGAATAGTAACAGTGTTACGTAACGCCGAGACGCCATGGCGGGTAGCGATGTTGACGCAGAGCCAGTCCGACACCCTTCTTCGCGCCACCCGCCGGGAGCCCCGGCCGGTCGCGGGCGAACAGACCGTGCACGCCCCGCGGGTCCGGGGCGAACTCCCGGCCGGACTCGACGGCCTGCTGCTGGCGGCCGGCGCCGGCCCGGGCGCCGGCCCGGACGCCGGCCACCACCTGCACGGCGGCGACCCGCTGGTGCACGGGCTGCGGCTGCGCGACGGCGAGGCGCAGTGGTACCGCAGCCGCTGGCTGCGCACCGACCGGGCCTGCCGGCGGCTCGGCGAGCTCACCGTCCCCGGACCGCGCCGCGCCCTCGCCGACGACGCCGGGGCCGCCCTGGTCGGCCACGGCGGGCGGATCCTGGCGCTCGGCGACGACGGCGCGCTGCCGGTCGAACTCGGCCCGGAGCTGGACACCGTCGCCCGCGGCGACTTCGACGGCACGCTGCCGAACGGCTTCGCCTCGCACCCGGTGCTCGACCCGGTCACCGGGGAACTGCACGCGGTCGCCTTCGACCACCGCCGCCCCTACGTGGAGCACGTGGCCGTCGACCGGACCGGCCGGGTGCGGCGCGCCCGCCGGATCACCGTCAAGCAGTCCCCGATGATGCACGCCTTCTCGCTCACCGAGCGGTACGCCGTCCTCTACGACCTGCCGGTCGTCGCCGACGGCCCCGGACCGGGCCCGCGCTACCAGTGGGACGACCGGCACGGCGCCCGGCTCGGCCTGCTGCCCCGCGACGGCGGCGACGACGACATCCTCTGGATCGAGATCGAGCCCTGCTACGTCTTCCACCCCGTCAACGCCTACGAGACCGGCCGGCACCTCGTCATCGACGCGATCCGCCACCCGGCGCCCCGCCCCGGGGCGCACCCGCTCGACCCCGGGCAGGCGGCGCCGGGCCTGTGGCGATGGACGGTGGACCGGCTCTCCGGCACCGTGCTGGAGGAGCAACTCGACGACTTCGTGGAGGAGTTGCCCGGCATCGACCCCCGCCGCAGCGGCCTGCCGCACCGCTACGCCTTCACCACGGCCGTCCGGCCGGACGGCCGCGGCGCCGCCACCGGTACGGCGCTGCTCCGGCACGACCTGCTGACCGGGCGGACGGCGGTGCACCGGGTCGGCGCCGGCCGCACCGTGGGGGAGGGCGTGTTCGTCCCGCGCGGCCCCGGCGCGCCGGAGGGCGACGGCTGGGTGCTGGGCCTCGTGCACGACCGGGAGCGGGACAGCGGCTCGCTGGTGGTGGTCGACACCGCCGACTTCACCGGCGCCCCCGTCGCCGAGGTGCTGCTGCCGGACGGGCTCCCGGCCGCCGGGCACACGGCCTGGGTGCCGGGGGGCTGAACCGGGCGCGGCCGGGCCCGAACGCATGTGCGTCAGCGGACGGCCCGCCGGACCGCCCGCCGGACCGGACCGCCCGCGCGGCCGCCGCGGCCTGCGGCGTCGCCCGGAGCGCGGCGCGGACCGGGACCCGCTCGGCTCGCGGCCCGCCCGGACCTTCCTTAGCGTGGATCGGACGTGTCCGCCGTTACGGCGGTGCCGAAGTCCCGCGGGCCGCGTGTCCGGCTCGCCCGAGGGAAGGTGAAACCCGATGGAGAGTCTGCTGGCCGGGAAGACGGCGGTGGTCTACGGACCCGGCGCGATCGGCGGTGCGGTGGCCCGGGCGTTCGTCCGCGAGGGCGCGCAGGTGTTCGTGGCGGGCCGGGGCGAGGCGGCGCTCAAGCAGCTGGCCGACGAGCAACCGGCCGACGAGCAGCCGGCCGACGGGGCCGGGCCGGGGCCGGGCTCGCTGGTCACCGCGCAGGTCGACGCGCTCGACCGGGAGGCCGTGGAGGCCTTCGTCGACTCCGTCGTCGAGCGCACGGGCCGGCTGGACGTGTCGTTCTGCGCCACCTCCACGCACCGCCCGGGCGGGGAGCAGGGCGCGGCCCTCGGGGAGCTGTCCTTCGACGACTTCGCGCTGCCGATCATCGACTTCACCCGGGCGCAGTTCACCACCGCCAACGCGGCGGCCGCGCGGATGGTGCCCGCCGGGCGCGGCGTGATCATGATGGCGACGGCGGTGCCCTCGCGCATCCCCTACCCCTACACGGCCGGCTTCGGCCCGGCCTGGGCGGCGGTGGAGGCGTTCTCCCGGACGCTGGCCGCCGAGGTCGGCCCGGCCGGTGTCCGGGTGCTCTGCCTGCACTCGGCCGGTTCGCCGGAGGCGCGGGCCAGTATCGAGAGCACGCTGGCGACCGACCTGCCCGACCTGCCGGGCCGGGCGGAGGGCTGGAACCGCCGCTCCGCCGCCCGCAGCCTGCTGGACCGCGGGCCGTCGCTCGCGCAGGTCGGCGACATGGCGGCCTTCCTGGCCTCGGAGCGGGCCGACGCGACCACGGCGGCCCTGGTCGACCTGACCGGCGGCATGGCGGCGCACTGACGGCGGGACGGCCGGGTACCGACGGCGACGGGCCCGCCGCCCCGGCAAGCGGGACGGCGGGCCCTGGTCCGGCCGCGGACGGCTCAGATGTAGAGGGTGTTCGGCTCCAGACCGCAGAGGATCCGCCCGTACAGCTCGGCGTTGGTGTCCGGGTTGATCAGCGCGTGCAGACCGGCGGCCTGGATGTCCCGGGCGATCCGCTGGAGCGCCACGTCCAGGTAGATCGCGGAACCCCCGCTGATGCTGACGAAGGTGTCGACGGCCTGCTTCGCCAGCCGGGTCGCCTCGCCCTGGTCGTTGCGGACCCGTGCCCGCTCCTCGATCTTCCACTCCTCCCCGCTGGCCGCCTTGGCGTCGACCACGGCCGCGGCCCGCAGGGCGTGGAACTCCGCCTGGTCGATGCGGTTCACCGCCTCCGCGACCCGAAGGTGCGTCACGGGGGCCTCGTTCTGCGCGGTGTAGTCGGTGTAGGTGATCTGCCGGCCGGGCAGCCGCTCGAAGAAGACCTCCTTGGCCGCCTTCGCCAGACCGACCGCCACGCCCACCCCGGAGGCCGCCGCGACCAGGGTGGCCGGGGTGCGCCAGACGGGGGAGTCGGCGTTGGCCTGCGAGAGGCCCTGCGGGCGCATCGCCGCGCTCATCGGGATGATCCGGTGCTGCGGGACGAAGACGTGGTCGGCCAGCGTGGTGACGCTGCCGCTGCCGCGCAGGCCGACGGTGTGCCAGTCGTCCGCGATCTCCAGGTCGGACATCGGGACGAGCAGCATCAGCGGCTCCGGCTCGGCGTCCGGGCGCAGCAGCACGGCGGCGACCTCCTGCCAGCCGGCGTGCCAGGCCCCGCTGATGAACTTCCAGGAGCCGTTGAGCACGACGCCGCCCTCGGCCGGGACGGCGGTGCCGGTCGGGCTGTTGGTGCCGCAGACCCGCGGGTCCGGGGTGGTGAACACCTCGTCCTGGGCGCTGTCCTGGAAGAGCCCGGCGATCCAGGTGGGGATCCAGTACACCGAGGACGTCCAGCCGATGGCCCCGTCGGCCCGGCCGAGCTCCATGGCGACCTGCACCAGCGTCGTCGTGTCGCACTCGTACCCGCCGTAGCGCCGCGGCGTGCGCAGCCGGAAGACGCCGGCCTCCGCCAGGGTGGCGATCGTCGCGTCGCTCAGCCGTCGGTTCTCCTCGGACCAGACCGCCTGCTCCCGGAGGACGGGCACCAGCGCCGCGACCCGGTCGACGATTTCTTCCCGCGTCGGTATTCCACTGGACGACATCATGGCCTCCTGGGCGATTGGGGATGGGTGACCTGACCGTATTTCCGTACGGTGCGGGCGGTCACCGGGGAAACGATTCCACCGGGCCGCCCGGGTGGGCATCTTCAGAATTGCCGAACCCGGCCGGACTGCTTTTCGGTCAGGGCAATCGAGAGGAAGACACGGCGGCGTCCCGCGTGCCACGCTGGACCGACGCATTCGTTCCCGCCCATGCCGTCCCGGTGGGCGGATTTGTCCCCAGGAGGACAACATGGCTATGCCGCCCGTCGTGACCCGGGAGGAATGGCTCGCGGCCCGCAAGGAGCTGCTGGAGCGGGAGAAGGAGCTGACCCGTTTCCGGGACGAGGTCGGGGTGCTCCGGCGCTCGATGCCGGTGGTCAAGGTGGAGAAGGAGTACGTCTTCGAGGCGCCGGGCGGCAACCCCACCCTGCTCGACCTGTTCGCCGGCCGCCGCCAGCTGATCGTCCGGCACTTCATGTTCGAACCGTCCTGGGAGCAGGGCTGCCCGGGCTGTTCGATGCAGGCCGACTCGGTCGGCCACCTCTCCCACCTGCACGCCCGGGACACCTCCTTCGTGATGGTCGCGCTGGCGCCGATCGCCAGGATCGAGCCGTTCCGCGAGCGGATGGGCTGGGACATCCCGTGGGTCTCGTCCTACGGCACCGAGTTCAACCGGGACTTCCACGTCACCACGGACCGCGGTGAGATCCCCGGGGTGAGCACCTTCCTGCGCGAGGGCGACGAGGTCTTCCACACCAACTCGGTGTTCGACCGCGGCGGCGAGGCCACCCTCAGCCCCTACAACTACCTGGAGATGACGGTGCTGGGCCGGCAGGAGGAGGGGCTGGAGCACCCCTGGGACTGGTGGCGCCACCACGACCGCTACGAGGACGCCAACGCCGTCGGCCCCGGCCAGAACTGGTGGAACGGCCAGGACAAGTTCAGCTCCTGAGCGGGCGTCGACCGAACGGCCCGGGCGGCCGGCCTCCACAGCCGGCCGCCCGGGCCGTTTCGGTGCACCCGCCGGTCAGAGCTCCCCGGCGAGGAAACGCAGGATCAGGCTGTTGACCTCGGCCGGCTTCTCGACCAGCCCGACGTGGCCGGCCCCCGGGACGACCTCGGCGTGCGAGCCCTTCGGCAGCGCCTCGGCGATCGCGGCCAGGACGTCCGGGGTGATCGCGAAACTCGGGTCCTCGGAGCCGAACAGGTTGAGCACCGGCTGGCTCGGCGGCGCCCCCCAGACCGCGCCGTGCTCGGCGGCCCAGTCAGGGGTGCCGAACGCGGCCGGGGGGAAGGCCGTGCGGTACAGCGCGAGCGCCGCCCGCAGGTTCTCGGGCGCGCGCAGCGTGTCCTTGGCGTGCGCCACGTCCTCCGTGGCGTCGAACCCCTCGGCCGTGAACTTCCGGTAGACCCAGTCCAGATAGGCCATGTCGTCGTCGGCGATCACCTGCTCCGCCACCGCCATCTGGAAGAACCAGAAGTGGCTCAGCGCGTCGGTGCCCCGGGGGGTGAGCACCATCGGGCCGAACACCGGGAGCGGGGGGACGTCGCAGACCACCAGCTTCGACCAGCGGTCGGCGGCCTGCGCGGCGCCCCACACCGCCGGAGCGCTGAAGTCGTGGCCGACCAGCACGGCGTCGCCGTCGCCGCCCAGCGCCTCGTGCAGGCCGTTGACGTCCGCCACCAGGTCGGCGATGGCGAAGCCGCCGTCCGCCGGGACGGCCGAGGGGGCGAACCCCCGCAGATACGGCGCGACCGCCCGGTAGCCCGCCCCGGCCAGGGCGGGCATCAGGTGGCGGTAGGTCGCCGGGGACATGGGGAACCCGTGCATCAGTAGGGCCAGCGGCCCTTCGCCGAGTTCCAGATAGGAGATGTCGATTCCGTTGACGGCGATGCTTTTGACTGCCACAGGTGGTCCGTTTCCTCGGGGTGGAAAAGAGAGGGTGTCGGCCGGTCCGGTTCGGGCCGGAACGCGGTCACGCGAAGCACGGAGAAACCCGCGGACCGTGCCGCGGGTTTCTCCGTGCCGGGGGCGCTGTTCGATAATCCCGGGAAATCGGACGGATATCTTCTCCGAATGTGCTGAGACCACCCGGTCTCAGTGGCTGGCGGCCCGCTCGCCCACCTCGACCGGCGGCTCCTGGGCGGCCGGGGAGGCGGCCCCGGAGCGGTTGCGCAGCCCCACCCAGAGCAGGCCCACCGCGACCAGGGTGACGGCCACGTCGACGCCGAGCGCGAGGTGGATGCCGTCGAGCTGCACGCTGCGGGTGGCGGCGACCGCACTGAGGATCGGGATGCCGATCGTCACGGCCACCTGCTGGCTGAGCGCGGCCAGGCCGGTGGCCAGGCCCTGCTCGGAGTCCGGCAGCCCGGAGGTGGCGGTCACCGTGTAGGCGACGATCGAGGTGACATGGCCGAAGAAGCTGATGAACAGGGCGGGGAGCGCCACCGCCAGCATCACGCGGTCGCTGCCGACCAGGACCAGCGGGGCGGTGGCCAGGCCCTGCACCGCCAGACCGACCGCCAGTACGTTCCGGGTGCCGAACCGGCCGATCGCCCGGCCGGCGACCACACCGGCGGCGACGGCGGCCAGGCCGGGCACACCGAAGATCAGCCCCGTGGTCAGCGGCGCGAAGTCCAGCACGTCCTGCAAGTACAGCGTCATCAGGAAGATCAGCGCGCTCTCCATCGAGAACACGACGAGACCGGCGAAGTTGCCCCACTTCACGCTGGGCCGCTTGAGGATCCGGACGGACGCGAGCGGTGCGGGCGACCGCAGTTCGATCAGCCAGAAGACGCCCAGCAGCAGCACGCCGACGGCCGAGATCAGGATGCTCTTGTCGATGACGCCGTAGACGAAGGCCAGCAGGCCGGCGGTCACCGTGACGGCACCGGGCACGTCGAGGCGGACCTTCTCCGGTGCCCGGCTGTCCTCGATCAGCCGGGGCGTCGCCACCAGGATCACCAGCGCGACCGGGACGTTGATCAGGAACGCCCAGCGCCAGCTGAGCAGGCCGACCAGGGTGCCGCCGACCAGGGCGCCCACGGTGAACCCGCCGGACAGCAGGGCGCCGTTCAGGCCGAGCACCCGCTCGCGCATCGCGCCCTCGGAGAACGAGGTGGTGAGCAGGGACAGCGCCGCCGGAGCCGCCATCGCGGTCGAAAGGCCCTGCAGGACACGGGCGGTGAGCAGCAGACCGGGGTCGTCCGCCACCCCGCCGAGCACCGAGGCGACGGTCAGCAGGACGATGCCCGCGAGGAAGAGCCGGCGGCGGCCGAAGAGATCGGCGATCCGGCCGAACAGCAGGGTGAAGCCCGCGGCGGGCAGCGCGTACGCCGACGCGACCCACGGTAGGTCTTCGCTGGACATCCCGATCCCGGAACCGATCTGGGGCAGCGCGACGTTGAGGATGGAGAAGTCGACGGAGAGCATGAACTGGGCGCCCAGCAGGACGAAAAGCGTGAGTTTCAGCCGGGTGCTCATGCGCTGCCGCGAGTCGGGATGCGTGGTCATGGAGCAAGGGTGGGAGAAGACCCGACTCCTAGCCAGACTCTTGTCGTTCGTCTCACCAGGAAGGCTAGCCTTCCCAGTCGTACCTTCAGCATAATGAAGCCATGGATGAGTTAGGCGCATTCCTCAAGTCCCGTCGGGGCCGCATCAGTCCCTCGGACGTCGGACTTGTCCGCTACGGTGAGCGCCGCCGCGTACCGGGCCTGCGGCGCGAGGAGCTCGCCCAGCTCGCCGGGGTCAGCGTCTCCTACTACGCCCGGCTGGAGCAGGGGCTGGGGCAGAACGTCTCGGACGCCATACTGGACGCGCTGGCCCGCGCGCTGCGGCTCGACGCCGCCGAGCGCGCCCACCTGGCGGTGCTCGCCCGGCCCCGGCGGGCGGCCGCCGGAGCGGCCCGCCGCGAGGACGGCCCGCTGCCCGAGGGCCTGGAGCGGCTGCTGGCGATGATGGCCGGGGTGCCCGTCATGGTGCTCTCCCCGACCTCGGACGTACTCGCCTGGAACGACCTCGCGCACGCCCTGTTCGCCGGCCACCGCACGGAGCTGCCGAACATGACCCGGATGGTCTTCCTCGACCCACGGACCCGCGAGCTGTTCGTCAACTGGCCGGAGAAGTCCCGCTCCGTCGTGGCCCACCTCCGGATGGTCGCGGCCAGGCTCCCGGGCGACCGGCGGGTCCGCGCACTCGTCAACGAACTCCTCAGGGCCAGCCCGGAGTTCGCCTCCCTCTGGCAGGACCACTCGGTGGCCACCTGTGATTCCTTCACCAACGTCCTGCGCCACCCGCTGGCGGGCGAGCTGACGGTCCATCAGGAAGTGCTGCGCGGCGACGACCCGGAGCTGATGGTGGTGGCCTTCACCGTCGAGCCCGGATCCCCCTCGGAGGCGGCGCTGCGACGGCTGGCCGCCGCCGGAACGCCGCTGGACCGGCGGGTGCCGGTCGCCTGAGGGCGCGCCCGCCGGGGGCGTGCCCCGGCCGCCGGGCGCCTTTCACCGGGCGCCTTTCACCTGGCACCCGTCACCTGGCGCGCGGGCGCCGTACCACCAGCGGCACCACGACGGCCAGCAGCACCGCGTCCACGACCAGCAGGCCGATGTTGAACGGCCCCTCCATGTCGTGGCCGTGGCTGTGGCCACCCGCCGCCGACTCCTGCGAATCGTCCTCGTCCGGGTCGGCGGACCGGGAACCGGTGCCGGAACCGACGGTGAACTCCGTCGTCCCCGACACCACCCGGCCCCGGTCCAGGCCCAGCCGGTAGGTGACCAGATACGTGCCCGGCCCGGAGACGGCGACCGGCACCGACAGCCGGCCCCCGTCGAGCACCGGGCTGCCGGTGGTCACCGAGGCGCCGTCCGGCGCGTTCACCGCCAGCATCACGGACGAGGAACGCACCGGGCCGTCGAAGTCCAGTGACACCTCGGTGGGCGCAAGCTCGACCGTGCCGCCGGCCGCGGGGCTCGCCCGGCCGAGGCGGACCGGCTCCGCCGAACTGATCCACGCCACCGCCGCCAGCACCACCGCCAGCAGGGCGATCCCGACCGCCATCGTCCGCTGGAACGACCGGGCGGCCCGCCGTTCGGGCCGGTCGGCCGGGTCCGCCCGCCGGTCCGCTTCCTGTTCCGCCTGCTGGTCCGCCACCGGGGCGCCGACCAGTTCAGGCATGGCTGGCGACCGTCGTCCGGGACGGCTCCTGCGCCCGGCAGCTGCACGTCATCTCCGCCAGCTCGGCCTGGCTCGGCCGCAGGTGGAGATACATGCCGATGACCATCGGGATGAAGACGATGGTGTTGTAGAAGAGGTGCAGCTCCACCCGGGCGATCAGCAGCTGCAGGACGCTGGTCGGTGCCGACTTGCCGAAGAGGTAGTGGCCGGTCTGCGCCTGGATGATCAGCAGCAGGTGTTCGATGTGGTGCCAGAACTGGATGCCCAGCGCGATCGTCCACCACGTCCGGCTGCGCCCGGTGAAGCCGCGGCGCAGCGCGAAGAGACCGATGATCATCACCAGCGCGTAGCCGTAGTGCAGCCACTCGGAGGTGACCAGCCAGGGATAGGCGAGGCCGAGTGCGCCCTTGGCCTTCGGCACGGGCCAGCCGAGGCCCCAGATCTGGTACGCCTGCGTGATGTGTTCGGCCCAGTGCCCGAGGACGATCAGCAGGAACCCGTTCAGTGCTGCGCGGTGATGCGATCCGTTGAGGCGGTCCAGCAGAATGCTGCCGGTGGCTCTCGGTTCCCCGGTCTTCGTCACAGGAACTCCAGTGGGGCGTAGGTGGGTGAGGGGGCCCAGCCGGCCGCGGCGGACACGCCGTGGGGCCGCGCGGCGCCCGGACCAATGTGCCCGAGCCGCCCGCGACCGGCTTCTTCGAGGTTGCCCAGGTGGCGCGAAGTCACCTGTTGCCGGGTCAGTCGGCCGGGGCCCGCAGCGCCTCCATGAGAACGGGCACCGCCTCCGCCTGGAAGTCCACCCCCGCGTCGAACTCCTTGATCATCCCCTCGATCACCAGCATGGAGAGCAGCGGGAAGGCGAACTCCGCCGCGGCGAAGATCCCGTGGTCCCGCTGGACCCGGAAGAGCCGCGGCGCGAAGGCCGCCAGGTCGAAGTCGCCGGACAGGGCCCCGGTCGCCTCGGCGACGAGCTTCTCCACCGCCGCCCGGAAGCTCTCCAGATCGCACGTCTCCGGCACCACGGCGGCGCTCTCGATGGTGATGTCCGCACACCGCCGGCCCCGGCCGAGCGCCATGTTCAGGAAGAATTCGCCGAACAGCCGCCGCACCCGGTCCGGCAGGCGGACGACGAACCCGGCGTCCAGGACGACGACCTCCGAACGGTCCGTCAGGTAGAGGTTCCCCGGATGCAGATCGCAGTGGACCGTCCCGTCCAGGAAGAGCATCCGGTACACCGCCAGCAGGACCGTGCGCACGATCTCCCGGCGCTCCGGCGCGGGGCGCGCGTCGGGGCTGAACCGGCCGAGGCCGGTCATGAACTCCATGACCACGGTCTCCTCGGAGCAGAACGCGTCGTACGGCTCGGGCAGCCGGACGCCGGCCACCCCGGCCAGGTTGCGGCGCAGGGTGTGCAGGGAGGCCAGCTCCGCCGTCAGGTCGAGCTGGCCGAGGATGGCCCCGCCCACCTGGCGGACCATCTCCTCGGCCGGCAGCTTGCGCAGCGCGGGCACCCACCGGCCGGCCCGGACGACGGCGGTGATCAGCCGCAGGTCCGTCTCCAGGGCGCGGGCGACGCCGGGGCGCCGCACCTTCAGCGCCACCTCGCGGCCGTCCAGCAGGACCGCCCGGTGCACGGTGGCGATGCTCCCGGCCGCCACCGGCTCCCAGCCGACCGAGGCGAACGGCCACCGCTCCGGCGGCCCGTACGCCGCGCGCGCGACCGCCTCGATCGCGGCCGCCGGCGGCGCGGGCACCGCGTCGGTGAGCCCGCCCAGGGCCTGGCAGATCCGAGCCGGCAGCAGATCCCGCCGGGTGCTCAGCAGTTGCCCGCCCTTGACGAAGAACGGGCCGAGCGCGATCAGCAGCGCGGGCAGCGCCGAGTCGGCGCGGGCGGCCCTGCCGCGGCCGGGGGAGAGCCGCCGGGCCGCCGCCCTGAGCAGATGGCGGCCGACGATCAGCAGGACCTGGCAGAACCTCGCGACCAGGTCCCACCGGCCGACTTTCCTGGGCTGTCCTGTCATGGTGATCCGTCGCCTCGCTTCCGTCATCAGTGGGGGAGCGGCCCCGGCCCCGCCGCCCGCCCGCCCTCGGGCGGGCAGGCCCGGTCCGAACCGCTCCGTGGCGCCGTACGACTGCCCGGGAACCGCCGCGACGGCATGCCGGAGGAGGACAGCCGGCCCGGCACGTCGTACGGCCGTGGGTCGCGCCCCCTGTCCGCCATGAGTATTGCGGGCCCGAATCCAGCGGCAATCTTCGGTATTGCCCTCTCTGTCGCGGACCGGCCTCCCCGCACCCTCCACCGTCCTGATGGACCGTCGGCCCGAGTGGCAGTCATTCGAGGCCGTGGCATGCGAACCTGACGGCGAGGGATCGGGTAGGGCCGGACGGGTGCTTTCCGGCGCGATGTCACGTCCACGGCGTCATTCGCACCGGCCGAACCCCTCTTCCAAGGTGATGCCCGGCTGTCGAACGCGAAGGCCGGGCATGGCCGAGGAGAGCGTGACCGACCGATGGACGACACCTGCTTCCCGCGTCTGCGGGCGCCGCACGCGGTCCCGCGCGCCTTCCCCCGTGTCCTCCCGTGGGCTCTTCCGCACCTCTTCTGCGGCCTCCTGCCGCGCGTCCTTCCGAACCTCCTCCCGCACGCCGACGCCTACGCCGTGCCGGCCCGGCGCCCCGGCGCCCGTCCTCCTCCCGGCCGTGGAGGAGCTGTCGCTGCGTTCCTGGTCCGCTGATCCGCGGCGGTGGCCGGAGGTCCCCGCTTCCTCCCGGCCGACGCCGCTCCGCCTTGCCATATCGAGACGGTGCGTGTGCGCCTGTATTTCTGGAAGGGATCCACCATGAGACGATGCGCGGTCTCGCGCCTGGCCCGGGAGCGGCGCAGAGCCGGCCCGCCGGATGCCGGTTCACCCCGTGCCGCCGGTCCCGCCGCCGGCCGGTCGCCGGGTACGAGGGCGTTCGCGCTGCTGGTCGCGCTGTGGGGCGTGGTGCGTCTCGCGGCCGGCCGGACCGCGTCGCGGGCCCGCCGAGGGCCCGGGCGTCCGCCGAGGGCGGCCCGGGCGGTGCTCACCGTCCTCGTCGCGACGGCCGCGGCGGTGTCCTCGTTCTCGCTGCCCGCCTCGCTGACCTCGTTCGCACCCCCCTCGGCGAACGCGGCGAACGGGACGAACGGGAGCAAGGCGCCGGCACCCCCCGCACCGTCGCGGGCCGCCGTCCCCCCGTTGAGCAAGACCGGCGTCGACCTGACGAACGGCAGCACGACCACCGCCGACCACGGCGACACCCTCCAGTGGGTGGTGTCGTACAGCAACCCGGCCTCCACCGTGCAGCCGGCCACCGTCACGGACGTGATCCAGGGCGGTCCGGGCAGTACGCCGCAGACCCAGACCTATGTGCCGGGCTCGCTGAAGGTCCCGCCCGGGTTCACCCCGCAGTGGTCCACCGACGGCGGCACCACCTTCCAGACGACCGATCAGGGCACCGCCACCAACGTGGTCCAGGCCGCCAACCCCAACACCGGGTCGCCGGCCACCAGCACGACCAACCTGATCCCCGCGCCGTTCACTCCGGTCGACACCGCGACCGGCGGGGACGGCTTCATCCCGATCCTGTTCACCGCCACCATCAACGGCCAGCCGGTCCGCGAGGCGTGGAACATCTACCACCACGCCGGAACCTCGCCCCTGCCCATCGTGGTCTGCACGGATCTGGACACCAACGGACCGTGCCCCAGCCCGACCGGCGCGCCGCAGACCTGGCCCCGGCCCCTGAACTCCTCCGCCGCCGGTGCGACCACGGGTGACGTGCGCACCACGCGCAAGGAGCAGTACGTCCTGCTGGGCGACCAGCTGTACTACCCCGCGTCCCTCACCTCGACCCCCACCCAGATCGGCGTCGGCTGCCTCAACCTCCAGACCCAGCAGAGCTGCGGGTTCACCTCCCTGCAGAGCGCGACCGCGGCCGGCGGAAACGGCATCGGCGGTCTGGTGCAGGCGGCCAACGGCCTGATCTACGGGGTGTCCACCAGCGGGCAGGTGCTCTGCTACGACCCGACGACCAACACGGGCTGCGGCACCTTCAGCATCGGCCTGGGCCCCAACACCAGCGCCACCAACAGCCCGACACCCAACGACTACTTCGGCACGACGGACCTCGTCAACGGGAAGATCTACATCACCGACACCGCGAACATCGGAGGGGTCAACACCTCGCAGATGTCGTGCTTCGACCCCGCGACCAACGCGGCCTGCACCGGCTGGGCCGTCCCGAAGACGCTGGCCGTCGAGACCGGCGTCCCCAACTTCACCGTCGTCAACGACAACATCTTCACGGACTACGACGCGGCCGGGAACATCCTCGGTGTCTGCACGACCGTGGGCGCGGACAGCACCGCGTCCTCGAACCCGGCGCAGGGGACCGTTCAGTGCTTCAGCCTCACCGGTGCCTCCATCGCCGTGCCCCCGGGTCTTCAGGCCCTGGTCGGCGCGCATGCCGCGCCCCTCGGGCAGAACGTCTACATGAACCCGTTGACGATCACCGCGCCGAACGGGCACCTGGAGACCGAATTCCCCTACTGGTCGAGCACGCCCACCGTCGCCGACTACAACTACTGCTACGACTGGGTGACCCAGGCCCCGTGCGCCTCCTACGGCACGGGCGGCACCCTGTCGGGGCCGCCGAACGTCAACGGCGGCGTCACCCGCCCCTACGGCTACGCCTACGACGGGCAGTGCAAGTACGGCCTGGGCGACAGCGGCTACCTGTGGTCCATGGACCCGGTCACCGGCGCCGCCCCCTGCCTGAGGCTCACCGCCGTCTCGATGCTCAACCCGGCCCAGTTCTACTGCGACGGGAAGACCGGACACGTGACCTCGTACGGCACGGTGTCACTCGCGGACATCGATCCGACCACCGTGAACTTCGCGGCCTCGTCGGTGACCGTGAAGGACTCCAGCGGCAACGTGCTGGGCACGTTCCCGTTCAACCCCACTACCGGGACGGCGGACATCTCCTCCATCCCCGTGTCGACGTCACCCATCACGGTCGACTCCAACATCTCGCTGCTCAACAGCTCGTCGTTCACCCCGACCAACCACCCGATGACCGTGGTCTCGTTCGTCGGTGACCCGCCGCAGGTCTGCTTCGACACCACCGTGGGCACCGACTGCTCCATCACCTCGGTCTCCAACCAGGCCACCGCGGTCACCGGCACCCTGCCCGCCGTCACCTCGAACACGGTGACCTTCGAGGTCACCCCGGGCGCCGGCTGCCAGCCGGCGATGACCGTGCTCAAGGAGGTCTGCACCAGCTCGAACCCGGCCGACTGTCAAAGCGGCGGAATCGGACCATGGGCATCCAGTACCTCCGTCCCCTCCGGCGGGACGGCGTACTGGCGGATCACCGCCACCAACACCGGTCAGGTGAACCTCACCGGGATCACGCTGAACGACGGCGTCGCCCCGTCCTGTGTGACGGCCGCCGGGACGTTCAGCTTGGCCGCTGGTGCGAGCATGCAGTTCTTCTGCTCGAGTGCCAATATCACGACCTCGACGACGAACGTGGTGACGGCGTCGTTCGTGCCGCCGGGTTCTCCGCCGGGGACGCCTCCGGTCACGACTCCGCCGTCTTCGGCGACGGCGAATGTGTCGTCGTTGACGATCGACAAGGAGGTTTGTGGGTCGACGACGGTTGCTGACTGTCAGTCGGGTGGTGCGGGTCCGTGGGTGAAGGTGACGGATGTTCCGTCGACGGTCGAGGGTGCGGCCGCCACCGAGGCCGCGGGCGTGCTCGGGCTGTCGCCCTCCGCGGTCTCCGCGCTGGCCTACCGCGCCCGGGAGGGGCTGCGCCGCGCCTATCTCAGCCAGCACGCGGGGGCCGGCGGTGAGGCCTGCCGCAGGTTCATCGAGAGGTTCGGTACCCACGCCCGAGGCGGCCTCGGTGTCCAGGCGTCGCGGCTTCAGGAGCGTCACATGCGCGAATGCGTTTCCTGTATGGCCGCGTTCACCGAGGTGCGCTCGGTCGAGCGGCTGCTCCATGCGTCGCCCGCCCCGCTGCCGCGGTGTGCCCGGACCTGCGGGTGCGCCCACCGGGCGGCCTCCGGCGCGGTGGGCCGGGCCGTTCTTCCGGAGGCCGGGGCGGGTGGCCGGGTGCCGGGTACGGGGTACGTGAACAAGCCACCTGCGGAGACGGGTGGTTGAAGTACATATGACATGGGGAGTGATGATCGCGTCATGAGTATTTGTCGGGCCTTGTCATAGAGTGACCGCGTTCTATCGCGTTCGAGTGCCGATCATCGCGGCGCCCGGCCGTCGGCGGACCGCGCGGTGCCGAGGCCGTGGTGGGCGGTGCGGGAGGGCGGATGACCTCGTTGTCGGGGGCCGGTCGTGGATCCGAACTGGCGCGGCTGAGGGCCGTCGTCGAGAGAGCGCGCACCGGTCGGCCGACCACCGTACTGCTTGACGGCGAGCCGGGCAGCGGGAAGTCGGCGGCCCTGGCGGAACTCGCCACCATGGCCGCCGAAGCCGGCTTCCAGGTGGCCGTCGCCAAGGCGCGCAACAGTCCGGACACGCCGTTCGCGGCGGTCGAAGGTCTCCTCGGCGGCCTGCTGCCGAGCGCCGCCGCACTGCCCGCACAGCGGGCCCCATCAGACGAACTCCTCTGCGAACTCGCCGGGTTGGTGCGGGCGCAGGCCCGGCGCACACCGATCGCGGTCTGTCTGGACGACGCGGCCCACGCCGATCCCTGGTCGCTGCGCTGGCTGTCGGCCCTGTCCGAGTCCGCGCTGCCCACTCCGCTGGTGATCGCGCTGTCGGCGGGTGACTGCGGCTCCGGCCACGAACCCCCGTTGACGGCCGAACTCGCGGCGGGCGCCGAGCACATCCGTCTCGCCGGGCTGCCCACGGCCGCCCTCGCCGACTTCGCCGCGGCCCGCTGCGGTGTCGAGCTCGACGAGGAATCCGCCGCCGCGTGCCGCGAGTTGACGGGCGGAAACCCCGGTCTGCTGGTGGCCCTGTTGTCCGCCCACACCGGCGCCGCGCCCACCGCGGAGGAGGTCCGGGCCACCGCTGGTCCGACGCTTCTCCCGGACGCCGAACGGTGGTTGGGCGGCCTGGACGAGCCGGCGCTCGCCCTGGCCAGGGCCGTCGCCGTGCTCGGGGTCGATGCGGAGATCGCGCTGGCCGCCGAACTGGCGGGGCTGACCGTCGGGGAGGCGCTGGCCGGGCTGGACGTCCTGGTCGGCCGCTGCCTGCTGGCGAACCGCACCCCGCCGGCCTTCCGCCACCCGCTGCTGGCCACCATGGTCGTCAGCGGCATCCCGGTCGGCAGCCGGGCCGCCCTGCACCTGAGGGCCGCCGAGATCCTGCGCGACGGGCACTACGGGGTGACCGGCGTCGCCCGGCAGCTGGTCGCCGCAGGACCGCTGGGCCTGGGCTGGACGGTGCGGCCGCTCAGGATCGCCGCGCGCCGACTGGCCCGGGAGGGCCGGCCCGAGGACGCCGCCCGGCATCTGCGCGGGGTGCTGCGCGAGCGGCTGCGGCCGCGCGTCCGGTCGGCGGTGCGGCGTGAACTCGCCACGCTGGACGCGTTCGTCGATCCGGACCTCGCCGCCCGCCAGCTGGACGCGGCCCGGCAGGAGGCCGAGGAGCCCGAGATCACCACCGACTACGCGGTGGCCCTGGCCGGTCTGCTGACCGAGTGCGGGCGGCCGGCGGACGCCGTGGCGGTCCTCGACGACACGGCGGAACGGCTCGGCGGGGCGGCCCCGGTACAGAGCTGGCGTCTGCGGCTGCACCGGGCGTTCATCTGCGCGGGTGGCCCCTCCTGGCTGGCGCGGAGCGCCGACCGGGTCGACGACCTCGTCGCCGAGGCTCCCCAGCCGGGAGAGAAATGCCGCGAGTTGTCCATGCTGCGGGCCGCCGAGGCCGTCAACGCCGGCGAGGACCGGGCGGCGGCCGTGTGCCATGCCCGGCAGGCGCTGGCCGGTCGCGCGGACGGCCAGGCCAGGTACCTGTGGTACGGCTGTAGCGCGCTCGTCCTGGCGGACGAGCTGACCGAGGCGTGGACGCACTGCGGCCGGGCCCGCCTGGCCAACGGGGCGCCGCCCGGGCGGTGGGAGGACGTCGCGGCGGAGCTGCTGCGGGCCGTGATCTGCCGGGCACGCGGCGACCTGGCCGGCGCGGCCGGGGCACTGACCCCGATGGCGGAGCTGCTCTGCGCGGCGGCGTCCGCGTCCCAGCTGCTGGCCGTGCTCGCCGTGTCGGCGCTGGTCGAGGCGCGGGCCCTGATGGGGGAGCCGGATACCGCCCGTGCGCTGCTCGCCGACTGCGGGCTCGACCACGACCTGCCACTGCGGCAGGACACCCCCGCGGTGCTGTCCGCGCGCGCCGTGCTGTGGGAGCAGACCGGTGATCTGCCGCGCGCGGTGGAGGACCATCTCGCCGCCGGCCGGCTGCTGACCGAGTGCGGCGTGCGCAATCCGGCGGTGGCGCCCTGGCGGTCGCGCGCCGCGCGGCTGCTCGTCGAGGCGGGCGAACTCCCCGAGGCCGCCCGGCTCGCCGCCGCCGAGCTGGACGACGCGCGCCGCTGGGGCACCCCGCGCGCCATCGGCACCGCCGAGCACGCGCTCGCGCTGGCCGAGACCGGCGCGCGGCGGACCGGTCTGCTCACCAACGCCGTCGCCACCCTGGCCGGCTCCCCGGCCCGGCTGGAACTCGCGTCCGCCCGGCTGGACCTGGGCGCCGTCCTCGGTGCGGCCGGCCGGGTGGACGAGGCACGCGCCGAGTTCACCGCGGCGCTGTCCACGGCCCGGTCCTGCGCCGCGCGGCCACTGGTGCAGCGGATCACGGCGGCCCGGCAGGCGGTCTGCCCCGGGGACGCGGACGAGCCGGTGGATCCGCTCCTGGGCCGGCTGACCCCGCAGGAGCTGAAGATCCTCCGCCTGGCCCGGGCGGGCCACACCAACCGGGCGATCGCCGACCGGCTGTACGTCACGGTGCGGACCGTCGAGTTCCATCTGTCCGGCGCCTACCGCAAGCTCGGCATCGCCGGGCGCCAGCAGCTCGCCGAGGTGATCCCGGCGACGGAGCCGGCCACGGCCACGGCGACGGCCAGAGCGACAGCCACCGGGACGGCCGCCCGGCCGGGGCACGCACACCCCCGGTAGGCGGCGCCGCGCCGGCTCAGCCCAGCCCGTCCGCCCACTGCTCGCCGAGGCCGGCCCACTCGGGCACGCCGGTGGCGGGCGAGGCGACCACGTACCGCTGGAAGCTGCCGACCGCGGAGACCCCGTGCACCGTCTCGACGGTGTTCGCCGCCAGATGGCAGAGCAGCCCCCGGTCCACCGGCCCGAGCCCGAGGCGGTTGAGGTGGACGTACAGGTAGTTCACCACCAGCCGGAAGGAGGCGAACCAGTGGTCGGTGCGCAGGAAGTCCGCGTGGCCGTGGTCGCTCTGCAGCAGCCGGTGGAACTCGCTGACCTGCCGGGTCGGCATCCGCGGCGCCCGCCCGGCCCCGCTCAGCGACACCTCGCCGGACACCAGCAGCGGGTACGCCGCCCGCTGGCAGCGGCGGACCGCCTCCGCCCACTCCAGGACGAACGGCGGGCCGCCCCCGTCGCCGGCCAGCGCGGCCTCCACCGCGCGCAGCCGTTCGGCCAGCGCGTCGGCCTGCCGCCGGTAGCGCCCGTCGAACGCCGCCCGGTACCCGGCCGGGTCCTGGGTCCGGGAGAGGAAGGCGTCGGCGTGTGAGCGCAGCGAGAGGAAACCGCGCTCGATCGGCGCTCCTCCCTCGTCGAACGGGACGGCGGCCACCGACACGGTGGCCCACATCAGGTCCAGCGCCAGCGGCGCCAGGGCCCCGCCGGACCGGAGGTGGTCGTACATCCCGAACGCCAGGTCGTTGGTGTCGCCGAGGAACCCGGCCAGCAGCTCGCTGGCCCGCATCGAGCCCAGGACCGGCAGCCGGTGGTCGTAGGGCCGCTCGACGACGGTGTTGTCCGCCACCCAGGGGCGGAGCGGCCCGGTCTCCATCTCCAGCTCCGCCAGCCGCTCGTGCACCGGGGCCAGCGCCGCCTCGTCCAGCCGGGCCGTGGACGGACGGGCCCGCACATGGGCGTCGATCTGCGCGGCCACGGCCGGTCGCACCAGGGCGGCCCAGTCCTCCCCGGACACCAGGAAGTTGAGGCGCAGGTGCGGCCCGCGCAGCCAGTGCCGGCCGAACCAGGCGCCGTCGACCAGCGGGCGCACGGCCTCGAACGCGGGCCGGACGGCGTCCAGGACGAGCGCGGCCTCGGTCCGCTCGTCGTGGTGGTGGACGTGGAGACTGTGCCAGCGGGCGGACGGCCGGCTCACGAGGCCGCCAGCGCCTCGGGCAGCTCCGCGAGGACCCGGCCGACCAGGAACCGCAGCTGGTTCTCCTGCCACAGCGTCAGCCCGAGCCGGTTGTTGACCAGGTGAGCGCAGCGCAGCAGCACCAGGCTGGTGGCCGGGTGGTCGGTGGCGGCCAGATGGAGCGGCTCGGCCAGCGGCGAGTCGGCCCACTCGGAGGTGAAGCCGCCCGCGTCCTCCAGCGCGTGCAGGTCCTCCCGCAGCCGGCGCACCGACGCGAGCCAGTACGCGCGGTGGTCCCCGCCGTCCGGCCGGGCGGCCAGCCGCCAGGTGCGCTGCGCCCGCTGCTGGAGCTTCTCGCGCTGGGCCAGATAGCGCGGCTCGACATCGGCCGCCTCCGGACCGCTGCCGAAGGGCAGCGGCGGGCCGCCGTGCCGCACCCAGCGGTCGCGCACCTCGTCGCAGAGCGCGAACACCCCGACGACCAGGTCGAACGCCAGCAGCGCGCGCTGCTCCACCGACGCACCGGCCGCCACCACGGACAGCGCCAGCTCGCTGGACTCCAGGAAGTGCCGCTCGACGGCGGCGACGGCCGGGCCGTAGCCGTAGTCCCCGTGCTCGCGCCGGTAGGGCAGGAACTCCACGGAGTTGTTCGGCCGCACCGCCTCGTCATGGCCGGCGCGGCCCTCCAGGCCGGCCAGGCCCTCGGCCACCTGGGCGAAGCGCGTCCGGTCCACGACGTCCGCGGCCGGGGCGGCGGCCAGGAACGCGCGGATCCGCCGGGCCGCCCGGTGCTCGATCTCGGCCCGGTCGGCGGGGAACGAGGGAAGCAGCCGCAGCCGGACGTGCGGCCCGCCCTCCCAGTAGCGCAGGAAGAAGTAGCGCTGCACCAGGCCCTCGGCCGTCAGCGCCGCGACCAGCGGCCGGACGCAGCCGGCCAGCAGCGCGTCCTGGTCGGTGTCGTAGAAGATGTGCGCGCACACCCAGTCGGAGTCCTCCGCCGTGTCCGGGTCCAGCCGGCCGCTACCGCTCAGCATCGTGTCCTCCATTGATCTCGACGAGGTATTCGGTCACCCGGGAACCGTGGTCCCCGTAGTCCGGGGTGTCGGCCGGGTCGGGCAGGGCCTCCTGGAGGAACAGCACATGCCCCCGGTCGGCCAGCATCCGCTCGAAGACGCCGACCAGCAGCAGGTTCGCGAAGTCGACGTACAGCGGCTTGCGGGACTTGATCCGCCACACGCTGCCGCCGACCACCGAGGACGGGTCCAGGCCCCGGACGAAGCAGCGTTGCGGCATCCCGTGCTCGTGCAGCCACGCGGCCAGCCGCAGCAGATAGGGCCGGTCCCGCTCGCCCTTCAGCCGGGCCGGCACCGCGTCCGCCGGGAAGACCCACTGGCGGCGGCTGACCGTCGTCCGGCCGATCACCACCCGGGGTTCGGCCAGCATGCCGTCGACCCGGGCCAGCGAGGTGTCCCCGAACATCCGGCGGCCCGGGATGAGCAGGTTGGCCGTGGCGCCGAACGCCTGCATCAGCAGCCGGATCGCCGGCGGCAGCCACAGCTCCGCGATGAGGTTGGGGTGGACCGGGCGCACCACGGCGTCGCGGTCGCGCGAGCGGAGGGTGAGCAGACCCAGGGCCGGGTCGTGCCGCACCACGAGGTCGGCGAGCGGAAGGCGGTCGCCGGTGCCGCGCAGGCTCGGCCCCTCGGGGTAGTCGATCTCCACGGCCAGCGCCGAGGTGCGCAGCCCGACGTTGCTGCCGTAGTGGCGGCAGGTGTCCGCGACGAGCACGCCGTCGGGTGGCGGCGCGGTGGCCGCCTCGGCCGTGATCCCGGCCTGGGCGAGCAGCCGCCGGATCCGGTCGCGGCCCCGGCCGTGACCGGAGTTGACGGCGTTGAGCACGAACCGGGGCCCGTCGTCGCCGGGTTCACCGCCGCCGCCTCCGCCGCTGATCGGTTGGCCGTAGAAGGCGACCGAGTCCGGCGGCCGCATCCAGACCGGCCACCGGTCGGCCAGCGCGGAGAGCCGGTCCGGGTCCAGCCACAGCACACCGTGTCCGTCCGCCCGCCCGTCCGCCGCCTCGGCGCACAACCGGGCCCGCAGCAGGGCCAGTTCGCGGATCCGGGGGAGCCGGTGGTGGGTCAGGGCCTGGTAGCCGTGCGTGCCGATGGAGAGCAGGCCCGGCAGGCCGGCGTCCTCGCGCAGCCACTCCTGCACCGCCCGGTGGAAGACGAGGAAGGGCACGGTGGCGCCGGGGCCGATCCGCTCGGCGAACGCCTCGGCGAGCGCCACCCGGCCGGGCAGGGCCGGGTCCAGGACGGCGTAGCAGCGCCGCACCACGTCCAGATCGCGCAGCACCGGCTCCCAGGCGTGCCGGTCCGGCCCGGGCGGCGGTGCGACCAGCAGGGCGTTCTCGATGACGCTGTTCTTGGCGGGCAGCTCGATCCGATCCGGTCCGGCCAGCAGACTGATCCGCCGCAGGGCGGCCTCGACTCCCCGGGTGCGCCGCAGCCGGTCCTCCGGGTCCGCGGCCGCCGGGTAGCCGTCCAGGTGCTCGGCCAGCCGGGCCAGCTCGCCGCCGATCCCGGCGAGGTCCGGCCCGGCGCCGTCCACCCAGGAGCGCAGTTCGGCGAGCGGATCCAGGGCCTGGTCGGCGAAGGGGCGTTCGGCCTCCAGGAGCCCGAGCTCCACCAGCCGGCCGAGGTAGGCGTCGGCGGCGGCCGGCGTGCTGCCGGTCCGGGCCGCCAACCGCTCGGCGGCGTCGGCGCGGGCGCGGCCCTCCTCGGCCACCGCGTCCAGGCAGGCCCGGACGGCAGCGGTCGCCGGCAGGGCGCGCAGCGGCTCCTCGGAGCCCGCGCCGAGGAACTCCCAGCGGTCGCCGATCAGCAGCGCGCTCGGGTTGAGCCGCAGCCGGAGGCGGGCCGCGAGGACCGGATGCCCGCTCAGCCGCCGGACCAGCTGCTGGACCACCCAGACGTTGATCTCCGTGACGCTGCGCACCGTGAAGCCGGCGGACGCCGGAGTCGGGAGGGCCGCAGTCGCGGGGGCCCGGTCCTGCCAGGTGCCGAGGCCGCTGACGGTGAAGGTGCTGAACGGGCTGGTCTTGGTGGTGATCCGGGCGAGGTACTTGGCCAGCCGCAGGGCCAGCCGGCGGTCCGGGACGGTCTCCTCCGGCTGGGCCAGCCAGGTGCGCAGCCGGTCGTGGAGCACCGGGCTGCTCAGGACCAGCCCGTGCTGGAAGGCGGGATCGCCGGCCGCCTTCCGCAGCAGCGCGTACGGGGCCTTCGTGTGGTGCTCGACCAGTTCGTCCAGTCGGGTCAGGTCGCTCTGGTACGTCGCCACCAGGGCGAGCCAGGACCGCACCCCGTCGGTCAGGGCGGGCGGCAGCAGCGCGCGGACGTCGTCGTTCCAGCACCGGGGCGTCGGCGGCCGGCGGTTGTGGACCGACCGGCGGAGCGCGACCAGCAGGGGCCGGCCGTCCGGCCGGTGTCCGATCACCTCGAACAGCGCGTCCGAGAGCGCGGCCTCGGCGGTGGTCAGCTCACGGTCGGCGCGGAGCACCGCCTCGACCCGTTGCCACAGTTCCGGTGAGCGCATGTCGTCCAGCATCGACACCGGCAGCCCGCCGAGCCGGATGCCGAAGGTGTCCGGGGTGGAGAAGTCCTGGGGCATGAGTCGACTCCGGTCACGGGAACGGATGCGGGTGGGGGTTGACCTGCTCCGGCGCCAACGGCCCGGCTCGGTAGCCGAGTTCGGCGGGGAGGTGGCGCAGCCGGGGCAGGCCGGTGGTGCGGCGCATGCGGTGGCCGAACGTCATCGGCAGCAGTCCGGGGACGATCACCTTGGCGCAGGCCAGGCCGCCGGCCCGGTGCTCGTCCGTGGTCTGGTCCACCACGACGACGTCCTGGCCGCGGCGGGTGAACCGCGCGACCACCTCGGCCAGGTCGGTGCGCAGGTCCTCGCCGCGGGGCCGGCAGGTGGCCCGCGCGAACGCCTCGGCCACCGGGAGGGCGGCGCCCGAGCCCGTACCGGTGCTCCTGCCGTCGCCGGAGTTGCTGAAGTCACCGGGGTCGCCCGGGTTTTCCGGATCGCCGCCGAACAGGAAGCCGAAGCGGTCGAACGCGGCAGGGTGGCAGTACAGCAGGGCGTGGTCGCGCATCTCCCGCACCAGGTCCGGATCGGCGACCATCGCCGCGATCCTGGCCGACTCGGCGCGGTAGGCGGACCGGTTCCACCCCAGGTTCGCCGCCAGCTCCAACAGCCCGTTGAGCAGGGCCCGTTCGGGATCGAAGTGCGCACCGGCCGCGCAGATCGCGGCCGGTTCAGGGCCGGGCCCGGGGTGCACCGCCATCACCCAGGCGGTCGGGATGCCGTGCTCCGGGGTGGTGGCGAAGGCCGCCACCCGGTGACCGCTGTCCTGCCTGATCCGCTCGGCCAGGATCGCCACCCGCGGCTCGGTCACCGTGGCCAGGTCCACCCGGGGCACCGGCAGCCGGGCGTACCAGGTGAGCAGGAAGGCGTCCCGCTCCGCCAGCTCCACCACCCCGTGCAGCGCGGCCTCCTCCAGACAGCCGCCCAGGGCGCAGCCGTTGGACACCTCGTAGGCGAGCGGCCGGGCGAGCGGATTGCCGTGCCGGGTGCGGTAGTAGGCGTAGTCCTCGGGCACCAGCACGGGCGCGTCGCGGGCGAACGAGTACCCCCAGACCCAGTTCAGCTCCTGGTCCGGATCGAACGGGGGATAGGGGAAGTCCGGCTCCGCGTACCGTTCCGGCGGGTACAGGCCCAGCTCGGTCGGGCAGAGCGCCTGCTCGGCCACGCTGCCGTAGCCGGCCCGGACCACCGTGCGCCGGCCACCCGGCCGGGCACCGCCGAGCCGCTCCAGCGCCTCGGCCAGCGCGGTGCGCTCGCAGCCGGCGTAGTCGAGATCCCGGCCGAACCCGGCCTCCTGTTCGCCGCCCGGCAGGTGCAGCGGCGCGGACACCATCGGGTAGCGGTAGTCGGTGCGCACGTCGAGCTGGCGGACCACTCCGGTGCGGCCGTCCACGTAGGTCCTCACCAGCCCGTCCCAGCCGGCCCCGAGGTCGCGGACCCGGTAGGTGTCCCGGCCGAGCTTCGGCCGCGGCGCCCCCATCAGGACGGGCGGTTCGTCCGGGGGCAGCCCGCCGCACTGGGAGCAGGAGGGATCGGGGAGGAACGGGTGGGCGTCGACCGCCAGGCTGGTGAGCGAGAGCACCAGGATGCCGTCGGTGGTGCGGCGGCGCGGCGGCGCGGCCGGGCCGGCGCGTCTGGCGTGTTCGGAGTGTTCGGTGTGTGCCACGAGCTCCGCCGCCACGAGTCCGCCGACGGCGTCGCGGGCCCAGGCCGACAGCAAGGGCGTGGTGCGGTCGGCCAGCCGGTCGCCGAACCGGTGGACCAGCGCGGCCCGGGGGCTGTCCGGGCCGAGCGCACGCTCCCGCCGGGTCCGGGCGCACCGCGCGCAGCCGGGCCGGCCCGGCGTGACGTACGGGCCGATGACGACGTTGCCCAACTCGACCCGGACCGGCAGCCAGGCGGCGTCGGACCGGTGCGGGGCCGTGCCGGTGGTCCAGCCGTCGTCCGCGGTGACGATCGCGGCGCAGTCGGCGTCCGTGTCCGCGACCCGCCGGTGCGTGCGGTGGACGGTGGCGCGGATCGCGGCGGCGAGCAGGCCCGTGCCCAGCACGGCGACACCGGTCGGGTGGGTCGTGCCCGGGGCGGCGTGGATCATCGTCTCGCCTCTTCCTCTCTCGCCGGGGGTGGTGACACACGCCCGTGCCCGGCGGACTGGCTGCCCGCCAGGCACGGTCATGCGGTCAGGTCAGCAGCAGCAACAGGAGCAGCAGCTCGCGGGCGTGCCGGTCGAGGTGCAGTTGGACGCGCCGATCTCGACCATGGCGTGGCCGACGTTGATCGACTCCAGGCTCGCGCCCGGCGAGGTCGGCAGGATGTCGAGCTCGTCCACGCTGAGGTCAGCGAGGTCCAGGACCAGGTTCGTCTCCATCGGTGTCCCCTTTCTCCCGGTTGTCGGGTGTTGTGACGGGTGGACCGGATCCGGTCCACCCGCCCCGAATCCTGTGTCGGCGGGCGGCCCCCGGTCTTGACGGTCGGACCGAAGACCGGGCCGTAGGATCTCGCGGGCCGGGGGTTTCGGTCCGCGAGATCACCAGGTCAGCGGCGGTTCGTACTGTGCGGTGGCGCGACGGCGGCCCAGGACGAGGGTGAAGACGGGCACCTGCGCGGGACCGGCGCCGATCAGCGCGCGGACGGCACCGTCGTGGTAGCCGTTGGTGATGCGGGCGGAGAGACCGGCGGCGGCCGCGAGCACGCTGATCCGCTGCGCGACGATGCCGCCCTCGTGGTGCAGGATCCGGTACCCGCGATCGCCGAACCAGCGGTCTCCCTGGACCCGGTCGACGCTCAGGAACACCACCGCGTTGGCCTTCGCCGTGTTCACGGCGGGGGTCCGGTCGCAGAGCATGGACACCACGCCGTGCCACGCGCGCCCCGGCAGCGGGACCAGCTCGGGCGCGGCGACCGGTCGGGGACCTGCGTCCGGTCGGGGCCCCGGGCCCCGCCAGGGCTCCGGCTCCGACGAGGGCTCCGGCTCCAACGAAGGCTCGGCGTCCAGCCGGTAGAGGCCGGCGGGCACGCCGTCGACGTTGAGCACCAGCACATGGCAGTCCACCAGCGGTCGGCAGGCCGCCTCGGTGTGGTCGGAGGCCACCGGCTCCAGCGCGTACCGGAGCAGGCAGGCCAGCTCGTGGGCGGGCAGGGCGGCGCCATCGGGCAGGAACATCCGCCCGCCCGAGTCACGCGCCCGCAGGGCCCGCGCCAACTCGACGCCCCCGGCGGGCGGTTCCTCGCCCGAGGTCGGGATCGGGCGCGCGGAACGGGGGCGGTCGGCCGGGAGGTGGAAGGCGGCCGGCTCCACCGGCGCGGCCAGGCCGGCGCCGGCGCCGGTCAGCCGGCCGGCCCGGTCCAGTTCGGCCAGGCCCGACCAGGCGGCCGGATCAACGGTGTTGGTGCGGAGGTGCGACGGCCGGATCGGTGGCAGCGGTGCCAGTGTCAGCGGCGTCCGGGGCTCGGCGGGTTCGGTGGGCTCGCCGTCCAGGGGCGTCGCCCCGGTCGCGGCCGGTCGCGCGGGGCCCAGGTCGAGTACCGCGAAGGCGGTCTCCTCCACCCCGTCCAGGCCGAGCGCCCGGTTGACGACGGCATCGTCGAACCGGTGGTGCACACGTGCGCGCAGACCCAGCGCACCGCCGACCAGCAGCACGTTCCCGACCGTCATGCCGACCTCCTGCGCGCACAGCCGGTAGGCGTAATCGCGGTAGCGGAAGGCCGACTTGCGGAAGCACACCGCGGCCACCACCAGGGCGAGCGTGTCCTCGCCTCCCGCGCCGGTGGCGGCCCGCAGCTCCGTCGGGAGGCCACCGGGCCTGAGCCCGGTCAACGCGTGGTGCGCCGGGTCGTAGTGGTAGCAGCCGGCCGGCAGCGCGCCGGCCGGACGGGCCAGCCACAGATACAGCTCCACCGGGTGGAAGCACCGCGCGGACGCCACCGCCCGGTGGTACGGCCAGGCCGCGTGCGGGCCCAGCTCCATCCGCACCAGCCCGTAGGCGTGCTGCAGCAGCGCCGACAGGTCTGGCTCGTCCAGCGCGGTGAGGCGGGGCGCGCCCCCGGCGTGTGCCCGCAGGAACCCGGGGAAGGACCACCGCGCGTCACCGATCCGGCGGGCCGGTTCGCTCAGTACGTGGCGCGGCAGGCCGCGGAAGACCTTGGCCGGCAGCGGGTCGTCCTCGTCGCCCTCCTGCCCGTGCCCCTCCGCGAACAGCTCCTGGACCGCTTCGAAGGTGCGCCACCAGAACCGGAGACCGGCCGAGCCGACCAGGTCCGGGGCGGGTACGGTCTCACCCGTCCACGTGGCCTCACCCATCGGTCAGCACCACCCGGAGCACGGCGGGCAGGACCTCGTGGACGGCGGGATCGTGGTCCAGCGGCACCGCCACCGGGCGAAGGTGACGCCCAGTCAATGCCTCTGCCATGTCAAGGAGTTCCGGCAGGTCGGGCCAATCGGCGCCGGGCGTCGGATCAGGCGCCGGGCCCAGCCCCGGGACGAGGGCCGGGGCGTAGGCGCGCTCGCCGGTCAGGGCGGCCTGGCGTTCCAGCAGCACCCGTTCCAGCCCCTCGGCCACCGCTCCCGGACCGCACGTCACCGCGACCGGCCGCCCCTCCTGCCACCACGCGAGCACCGCGATCCCGAGGGCGCCGCCGATGTCGGCGACGGCGGCCGAGCCCCCCGCCGACCGCAGCAGGCCCAGGTACCGCCGCGCCCTGGCATCCGGCGCCGCTCCGGCCAGGTCCAGGGCGAGCGGCCGCGCCCGGCCGAGAAGGACATCGGCGGTGGCGAGGGCGGCGCAGTGCTGCGCGATGCCGTCGGTCACGGCGTCGTCCCAGCTCAGTTGTGCCGCCAGCCCCGTTCCCCGGACGAACGCCTCGGCCGCGGGCACCGCCCTCGCCCGTTGGCCGGTGACGTCCCAGCCCCGGACCGTGGCGCCGGGGCCGAACCTGCGGGGGTCGGCCGAGACCGCCGCGTACCGCGCGAGGCCGCGCAGCGCGGCACACCGCCGCGCCTCGGCGAAGTCCAGGCCCGCGCCGAACACCCGGGCCGCACCGGCGGTGTGCGGCACGGCCTCGGTCACGTGCAGCGGCAGCTGGGTGAAGTCCCGCTCGTCCAGCCGGCGCAGGACGCCGACGTGCGGGTCGAAGCAGCGGGACGCCCGGGCGGAGAACTCCTGCTCGTCGATCGGTCCGGCCTTCCTCAGCCGGTCGATCCGCTCGGTGAACGCCGTCTCGCTCTCCGGCTGGGCCGGCCGGGTCGCCGGATGCGGGAGGAACGCGTGGGTGGAGGTCCGCAGGGTCTCCAGGTCGATCCTGGTCAGCCCGCCGTCCTCGGCGGCGGCGACACCCGTCACGGCACGGAACGCCGCCAGCCCCAGGTGGCCCGCCACGACGGCGGCGGCGGGACCGGTGAGGAACTCGCCCTCCCGGTAGGGGCCGTGGGCGCCCAGCCGCAGCCAGGCCGACTCCCAGGCCGGACCGGCCGGCCCCAGCCAGGCGACGTCGTCGAGCACCACGCCCTGCACCAGCAGGGTGCCCGAGGCCCGGCACAGCCGGTCCAGCCGCAGGGCGCGCTCCACCCCGTGGGCCGAGGCCACGTGCAGTACCACGTCCGCACCGGCCAGCCCGGCCAGCTCCGCGTCGGACAGTTCGACCTGGGTCAGGGTCTGGCCCGGGTCGCGCTGCCGTGCCTCGGCGGCCAGTTCGGCCAGCCGGGCGGTGTCGGTCGCGGTCTCCGGGGTCCGCACGGCGCGGAGCCGGCGGACCCCCGAGTGCAGCGCGGAGCAGACCAGCGCGACGAACGCCGGGCCCGCGCCCAGCACCACCACCGCGCTGTCGCGGTACGACTCGAACCGCCGGGCGGCGGAGTCCCGGTGGTACTCGACGAAGGCGATCTCGGCCGCGTACGTCTCCAGCTCCCGTGCGGTCAGGCCGTGCGGGAGGTCCTCGGCGGCGTCCACCAGGCAGCCGGCCTCGTGCAGCCGCCGCACCAGCGTGTCGACGACGCCCCGCTTCTCCTCCGGAAGGCCGCGGACCAGGTCGTCGAGCTCGGTCGAACCGTTGAGATGCGGTGCGAGGCGGTCCAGCCACTGGTAGGCGGACCGGCCGTTCAGCGCGATGTCGGCTCCCGCGCCGAACACGTGCACGCCGTCGCTGGTGGGCACATAGAGCACGTCGGACTTCAGTTTCGGTCGCATCGCCAGCCCTCGGATCGGTGATCACCCGAGTATCACGGCCGGACCCGTACCGGTCTTGACGGTCCCACCACAGGATCGACCGCAGGACCGTCCCCAGGACGCCCCATGACCCGCCGGTCCCGCCGAAGCCGCCTCCCGCCCTACCCGTCGGCCGATCCGAGCGGCCCGGCCCGGGCGGGGCGAGGGCCCGGAGGTGCCGCGCGGGCGTACTCAAGGGGCGGCCGCGGACTGCTCGGGCCAGACGGGGGGAGAGTCGATCCGGACCACCACGCTCGTCCAGCTGAACCCGATCCCCACGCCGACCAGCAGCACGTGATCCCCAGGGCGCAGCTGCCCGGTCTCGGCCAGGTGGGCGAGGCCGGCGGCCTGGTCTCCCGCGCCCAGGTGTGACACGTGCCGTCCCCAGTCCCAGAGGGTGCGTTCGGGCCCGATCTCCATCGGTTCCAGGAACTCCCATTCGAGGGTCCCCCTGCCCAGGTTCGGAAGCACCACCCGGCGGATCGACCGCAGGTCGGTGTCCGCCTCGTCCAGCGCCTGCCGGATGTTCCGTTCGGTTCCGGAGACGAGGCGCTCGGCTATCCACCCGTAGCCCGCCTTCTGGACGTAGCGCTGCTTGCGCGTTCGCAGGTCGAGAGGTCTGTCGTCCTGGTGGGGGCGATCGGTGAAGCCGGTCGTGTCCCGGCACATCTCCTCCAGCTCCGGGTCCGAGGTCGAGACTATGGAGCAGATCTGTGCGAAGCCGGCCCGCCGGGAGAGCACCGTCGCTGTCGCGCCGTCCGCGTAGACGACTCCGATGTCGCTGTTCCACCGGTCGAATCCCGGTTCGCAGTAGCGGTCCGCCGTGGTCACCAGGGCCGCGCTCCGGCTGCTGTCCGCCGCCATGAAGCACGCTGCCAGCTCCCATGCCGCGAGTCCTCCGTTGGACCCCTGCTGGATGTGCACCGCGGGGCCGCCCCCGCTGACCGTGTGGTGCTGGATGTAGGAGGCAGGTGTCCAGAAGTCCTGTCCCTGGTGGTAGAGGCTGGCGTGCAGGACCAGTGAGATCTCGCCGGGTTCGTGCCCGGACCGGCCGAGCGCGAGGCGCCCGGCGGACACGGCCATGTCCGGTGCGGACTCGGCGGCGGAGATCCGGGTTGCCACGAGCTGGTTCAGCCGGTTGTCACGGGGGTCGTAGCGGCCCGTCTCGACGGCCTCGGAGAGCGGGGTGGCCGGCGGCATGAAGACGCCCAGGCCCGTGATCGTCAGTTCGTTCCACTTCATGGTTCATTCACCCGGTTTCATAGGCCAGTTATGCGATGTCGCAGGGGAGTTCGGAGACCGACAGGGCACCGCCCAGCTGGAAGGACCGGGGAGGCGCGGTGGAGCGGATTCCGGGCAGCTGGGTGAACAGCTCCCGGAGCAGGATCGCGAGTTCGAGCCGGGCCAGGTGCATGCCCAGGCGGTGGCATCGGCGACGGTCCGCAGACCGTAGTGCCCGTCCGCGGGCTTGACGCTCTCCCCGTGGCCGCGCAGGTCCGGGGCGAAGACCTCGCCCCGGCGGGAGAGGTCCCGCGCCGTGCGGGTCCAGGTGAGGGACGAGCGGCTGGCACCGTGGAGGAGGACGGCGGGCGGGTGGTCCGGCCGGGCACCGGTCCAGTGGCGGTAGCGGAACCGGCCGGCGGGGAGGTCGACGGAGGAGGCTCTCATCCCGCCCGCCCCTGGTCCGGGGCCTGCGGGGCTGATCCCGGTACGCACGGTTCACACCGTCGGCTCGATGTTCATGAGGATGTTCTCCACCAGCGCGGAGATCGAGGGCGAGGTCCGGATCACGGTGCGTGGGATCTTCATCCCCAGGCTCTGTTCGAGCCTGTTCCGCAGGGCGAGCGCCATGAGGGAGTCCGGACCGATGCTCGACAGCCGGGTGCCGTCCGTCGCGAGGTCCCGGCTCTGCTGCCGGAAGCCCACCGAGGGGGGAATCACGCCGTGGTGCAGCGCGAGGACCGTCTTCAGCGGTCCGGCGGCACCGGAGACGGCCTCGGTGTGCCCGATGTCCCCCTTGGCCGAGCCGAGCGCGCACGGACTCGGACCCTGGCCGTACACCGCCGTCGAGGCGAACCCGATGGGATCGCCGACCGGAGCCCCCGGTCCGTGGGCCTCGACCATGTCGATGCGCGACGCCTCGACGGCCGCCCGGTCGAGAGCCCGCCGGAAGACGGCCTCCTGCGCGGCCTGCGAGGGAGCGGTCAGCCTTGCGGAGCGCCCGTCCTGGTTCACCGCCGTTCCCCGGATGACGGCCAGGACCCGGCCCCCGTCACGGTGGGCGTTCGCCAGGCGTTTCGGGACGACGACTCCGCCCCCCTCACCACGGACGAACCCGTTGGCCTCCGCGTCGAACGGCAGGCTCTGCCCGGTGGGGGAGAGCATCCCCCACCGGGCGTAGGAGACCCCCGGCCCGGGCGCGAGGATCAGCTGCACACCTCCGCAGAGGGCGAGGTCCGACTCGTCCCGCTGGAGGCTCTGGGACGCCAGGTGAATGGCGACGAGGCTGGACGAACAGGCCGTGTCCACGGCGATGCCCGGACCGTGCAGATCCAACAGGAAAGACACCAGCGTGCCGTGGCTGGAAAAGCCGAAACAGGCGCTCGTGCGGCCCGCGGGACGCCGGGCCCACAGCGTGTAGTCGCGGGAGAAAACGCCGGCGAAAACGCCCGTACGGGCCCCGCCGAGCGAGGACACCGGAATTCCCGTAGGCTCGCACGCCTCCCAGACGACCCCCAGAGAGAGCCGGTGGTTGGGATCCAGCCAGGGTGCTTCGTCCGGGCTGATGCCGAAGAGTCCGGGGTCGAAGCCGCCGATGCCGGAATCGAGGAAGCACCCCCAGCGCAGACGCTCCGCGATGTCCGGGTCGAGCCCCGCTAATTGCCGTTGGGTCCAGCGGCTTTCCGGCACCGGGCCGATCGTGGCGGTGCCGTCCGCGAGGAGTCTCCGGAACGAGGCGGGATCCGTGGCTCCTCCGGGGAACCGGCATGCTGCCCCGATAACCGCGACAGGGGTGTCCGCTCCGTTGGATGGCGTCGTGATGTGCTCGGACAGTTCGCGCATGGCAGTTCGCCTCCTCCACGCCGACCAGTTTCAGATTACTCCGCAGGGCCGATCCGGCTCGGGGGCGGTGGCGGGGAGGCCTGGCGAGGGGGCCTGGCGAGGGGGCTTGAACACGGAACACGGAATGTCGCGACCGGTGGTGCGGAGCCTTGCCGAGCGGGCGGCCGGAGGCGGGCAGGGACGTCGCGATCGGCGATCGCCTTCGCGGCGGATCTGTCCAGTCGGTCAACGGTGTCATTGACGGATGGTCGGTCGCGGGTTTCCGGCGCAGGGTCCAGCGTTTTTGGAATGGCGTGAACCCGGCTCGGGCGTTTTCCCGAAGCTGTGCGATTGCCGGAGCTTTGACGTCCCGTTCCTTCTGGAAGTCCGGAGACCGCCCTCGATGCCTGCCGTGGCCGCTGCCCGTACCGCTGCCGTCTGCTGGACCGCTCCGCGACGGGCGTGGTGGCGCAGCCGGAGAGCGGCTGACGGTCGGCCGGGTTCAGTCCGCGGCAGGGGAGAGGGTGGCCGGTTCGAGCGTCTCGTCGTCGCGGGCGCCGGCCAGGACGGCGTCCAGCAGTCCGGGGTAGCGGGCGTCCAGGTCCTCGCGGCGCAGCCGCAGCAGGTTCTCCCGGCCCGAGGGCTGCTGCCGGATGACGCCGCTGTCGCGCAGTACCCGCCAGTGGTGCGTCATCGTCGACTTGGCGGTGACCCCGATGGTGGTGAGCACGCTGCCGCAGTTGTGTTCCCCGCCGCTGTCCAGGACCCGTACGGCGGCCAGTCGTACGGGGCTGCCGAGTGCGGACAGGACGTCCTCGATCCGGATCTGGTCCCGTTCGGGGTGGCGGTAGATCATGGTCCCACCGTACCGCGACCGTCCCGCCTGCGACCCTGGCCCCGGCACGCACTACCCTGTAACGAGTGAACATTAATACCGACCCTTACGAGCTGCGGGTGGGCGTGCCGAGCGTCGACACCTTCCGTCACCTGCGCACCGCCGCCGGCATGAGCGACCGCCCCGCCGGGGCGGTCGCCGCCGGACTGCCCCACACCTGGCACGGTGTGACCGCGCACCTCGGGCAGGAGACCGTCGGCATGGGCCGCATCGTCGGCGACGGCGGCGCGGTGTTCCAGATCGTCGATGTCTGCGTCCTGCCCGCCCACCAGGGCCGTGGCCTGGGCCGGCGCATCATGGCCCACCTGACCGCCGAACTCGAACACCGCGCCCCCGCCGGCGCCTACGTCTCCCTGATCGCCGACGGCGACGCCCACCGCCTCTACGCCCACTACGGCTTCACCCAGACCGCCCCGCACTCGGTCGGCATGCACCGCCTGGTCTGACACCCCCGCGTCGACGACCACGGCCGCCCCTTCCGCACCGCGGGCATCCGCGACGCGGCGGCCTACTTCCACAACGGGAAGAGCCGGGCCCGGACCGAGCCCGACCTCTGATCCCCCGTGTCGCGGGCGACGGCCGACCGCGCCCCGTCACAGCACGGAGAGGACGTCCTCGTGCAGTTGGTCGAGGACGAGGCCGTTGTCCCACCGGACCCGGACCGTCACGCGCCCGCCCCGCCCCCGGTACGCGGCCCACTGCGGCTCCAGTTCGGCGATCTCCGCCTCCAGCCGCTCGCGGCTCGCCTCCGGCATGGTGTGCCCGTAGTCCTCGAAGAGCGCCTTGAGTCGCTGGTACTCGCGGACTTCCTGGCTCTGGGGGAGTTCCCCGTTCACTCGCTCGACGGTGCCTTCCATCCCGGCTCCCAGCGCGAGGAACCCGATGACGGCCCCGGGTTCCCCGGCGAGGGCCTCACCGATCCCGAGGTCCTCGGCCAGCCTGACGCGGCGGCCCTCCTCCAGGGTCATCCGTTCTCCGCCTCTCCGTCGATCGGTGCCGCTGCCGCTGCCACAGCCGGCCTCGGAGGTCACGGTACCCGGCTCCCGGCGACGGGTGACACGCGACCGGCGGGGCGGCGCGCCTCACGATCGGTGAGCCCATCGATCGTGTTCGGCCCTTCCTCCGGCTGATGGGCTGATCGCATGACGAACCCGCGAACCATCGCACCACCGGCCGCTCCGCCCGCCGTCCCGTAGCGCTGGTCGCCGGTCCTCGCCGTCGTGCTCGCCATCTTCACCGTGGTGTCCTCCGAGATGATGCCGGTCGGTCTGCTCACCGCGATGGCGCACGGCCTCGGGGTCAGCGACGGGGTCACCGGACTCTCCCTCACCGGCCTGATCGCCGCCGCCCTCGCCCCGTTCACCCCGAGGCTGGTCGCCCGGCGCGAGCGCAGGGCCGTCCTGGTGACCTTCATGGTGCTGCTCGGCCCGGCGAACGCGCTGTCCGCCCTGGCGCCGAACTTCGCCGTCCTCGCCGTCGGCCGGATCCTGCTCGGTGCGGCGATGGGCATCGTCCGGGGCCTGGTCACGAGCCTCGGCCCGCGCCTGGCCGAAGGCCCGCGGATCGGCCTCGCCATGACGCTGATCTTCTCCGGCGTCTCCATCGCCTCCGTGCTCGGCGTCCCGCTGGGCACCTTCCTGGCCGCGCTGCTCGACTGGCGCTTCGCGTTCTGGACGCTCGCCGCCCTCGGCGCCGCCTGTGCCGCCGTCGTGCCGGTGCTGCCCGCACCGCCGGTGCCCGAAGGCGGACGGCCGGGCGGGCCGGCCGCCGCGCTGCGCCACCGCGGCGTGGCCGTGGGAATCGCCGTCACCGCCTTCGTCGTGCTCGGCCACTTCGCCGGCTACACCTACGTCCGCCCCGTCCTCGAAGCCGACGCGGGCCTGAGCAGCGGCGTGACCGCCGCCTGCCTGCCGGCCTACGGGCTGGCGGGCGGTGGTTCCACCTCGACAGCCTACGCCCGGCCGCGCACCCCGCCCCGGGTCATTCCCCCCAGGGGCAGGAGGCCGCGGCGCGCTCCAACTCGGTCACGCCGTCGGCCCGGCGTTCCCGCAGCAGTTCGCCGCCGAGGGAGTAGCGGGGGGACGCGGCGTCCGACCGGGCGGCCCGTTCCACGATCGCGTCGACGAGGGAGCGGACCATCGACAGGCGCGGATGGGCGGCGTGGATCCGCTTCTCCCACGGGGAGACGACCGCGGCGTTGCGCCCGAAGTCGCTGCCCACGCCCTCGCGGGTGAGGTAGCACAGCAGGCCGCGGCGCTCGGCGATACCGGGCGAGGTGTGCAGGGCGATCGCCTCCCACACCCGGTCGACGTCGGCCTCGGGAACGTCGTGCCGCCGCAGCAGATCCGCCGCCAGGTCCGCGCCCTCCACCTCGAAGCGGGCCGCGCCCGGCGCCAGGTCACCCGCGCCCAGATCGTGCAGCACGGTCGCGGCGAACAGCAGGTCGCGGTCGTACGCGGCGTCCTCCAGGCATCCCTCGTGGGCGGCGACGAGCTCGGCGAAGAGGAAGCTGCGCACGCTGTGATTGGCCACCGAGGGGGTCTCGGAGGCCCGCACGGTGGAGAGGACGGCTTCGGCCAGGGGGCCGGACGGCAGGTCGAGTGAGAAGTCCATGGGCGCAGACTACGAATGCTCCGCCGGCCGGTGACAGTGGCACGCGGGGCAGGTACCGCTAGGATCGTGCCATGTCGGCTGTGGAGGAGCATCGGGTCGCGGTGCTGGCGCTTCCGGGGGTGCTCCCGCTCGACCTGGGCATCCCGGTGCAGACCTTCGGCACGGACCCGCACTACCGGGTCACCGTCTGCGCGGACCCGGCGGCCGGGCCGGTCCGCAGCGGCGGGTTCACCGTCACCGCACCGGCCGGGCTGGAAGCTCTGCGGGACGCGGACACCGTTGTCGTCCCCGGCTACGAGGACCCGCAGGCCGCGCCGCCCGCCGCCGCGCTGTCGGCGATCCGCTCCGCGCACGCCCGAGGCGCACGGCTGGTGTCGATCTGCACCGGGGCGTTCGCGTTGGCCGCCGCCGGGCTGTTGGACGGGCGCCCCGCGACGACCCACTGGCGGGACGCCGCCGCCCTGCAGCGCCGGTACCCCCGGATCGACGTACGTCCGAACCGGCTCTTCGTCGACGACGGCGGCATCCTCACCTCGGCGGGAGTCACCGCCGGCATCGACCTGTGCCTGCACATCATCCGGCGCGACCACGGCGCCGCGGCCGCCAACAACCGCGCCCGGGCACTCGTCGCCCCGCCCCAACGGCCCGGTGACCAGGCGCAGTTCATCGAACGCTTCCGGCCCGCCGACCGCGGGGAGGAACTCGCCCCGGTCCGGGCCTGGATGCTCGACAACCTCGCGCACCGCCACAGCGTGGACGAACTGGCCCGCCGCGCGCACATGTCCCGGCGGACCTTCATCCGGCGCTTCCAGCAGGAGACGGACACTTCGCCGATGGCCTGGCTGACCGCCGCCCGCATCGACTGGGCCCGCGAGCTCCTGGAGACGACCGCGGCCCCCGTCGAACAGGTCGCCCGGCTCAGCGGCCTGGGCAGCCCCGCCGCCTTCCGGGCGGCCTTCCACCGCCACGTCGGCACCTCCCCGACGGACTACCGCACCACGTTCCGCGCCTGACGCCGCCGCGTCCGCGCCGCCGAGTACGGTCTCCCAGGCGAGGCGGCCGCTGTCGCTGTCCTTGACGCGCACGACGGGGCGGCGGGAGTCGACGGAGTCGACGACGGCGAGCTTGGTGCGCGCGGTCTTCTCGGCGTTCTGGGCGCTGATCCGGGCGGTGGTGGCGCCGCCGATGCGGCCGGAGGCGGCGGACTGGAGGCCGCGGACCTTGCCCTGGGAGTCGGCGAGCACGACGGCGTCGCCGCCGACGACGGGCAGGCCCTTGTAGCTGCGCTCGTAGGCGACGGAGTAGAGGCCGCCGACCCAGGGGGTGACGTTCGTGCGCTCGTACGTCTCGTCCGGGCCCTTGGCGAGGGCGTCCAGGCCGGCGGCGGCCAGGGCGCTGGGCGGCGCGGGGGTGGGCGCGGCGGTGGCTGGGTCCACAGTGGCGGCGATGGTGCCGGCCAGCACGGTCAGGGTGGTTGCCGCGGTCAGTAACCGGCCTGCGGTAGCACTGCGTTTCATCGAGGCTCCTAGCATGTGGGGGTCCTCGACCGCGGAAGGCATGGCTGATGGCGCACCGCAGGGCCGTGTTCGGGGACGGCCGTGCGGGCCTTGCTGGTCGCCGGCCCGACCCGCACCCCGGGCAGGCCGGCCTGCGCCGTTCTGCCGCGCCACCCCGTTCCGGTGTTCCCGGAACCGACCGAGCCTTCGCGCCGTCCCCTCCTACGACTGAGGTCCGGGACCCGCGAACGGAGCCGCCCGCCCGCCGATCAACCGCCGCCGCCGGGCTTGCCGGACGGGCGGGGTGGGAAGGACGGGGCAAAGGCCCGGATACGGGGGAGCGAGCGGGCGGCGGGGCGCGGAGTGGGGGGCGTGTGACGAGTCGTGTCAGGCATGCGGTGCGGGGCGGGGCGGTGGGGCTGGCCGTCTGGTGGCTGTGGATGCCGCTGCTCGCGTTCGTCGTCCGGCTGGTCAAGCACGTCGCGTTCGGCGGCTTCGGGCAGCAGGACCAGAGCTATCTGCTGCTGATCGAGCGGGAGTTCTTCCCGAACGGCGGTCCACTGGATGCGGCGCCGCTGTTCTGGTTCTGGGTCGCGGTGGGGCTGTGCGGCACGGTGTGGGGGGTCGTCCACATCGCGGACGAGGCCGGGGCGGGCCTCGGCGGGTGGCGGGTACGCCTGACCGTGGCGGTGGTCGTGGTCGCGATGGCCGGCTCGCTGGCGCGCGCCGGCACCGGGCTGTGGGACGCCGACAAGGACGCCGGCCGCTTCTACGCGGCGGCGACCGTGCTCGACATCCCGGCCGGCGGCGCGGGCACACCGCGTTCGGTGCTGCCGGTGACCGAGCACACCCGCCCCGGCGACGGCGGCCGCTGCGACCTGGTGGGCACCGCGGACGTGCCGGCCTGTGTGAAGACCGCGCCGATGCCGGACTTCGACTTCGAGGCGCGCACCGCCTCCTACGCCGCCGCGACCAAGGCGCTCACCGACAGCGCCGGCCTGACCTCCGGGATCCACCTGCTGGGGCACAGCCTGCACTACCTGCCCGACGACTCGGCGGGCGGCGGAGTGTGGACGGCCGTCCTGGACGGCTCCGGCGAGCAGCCGATGGAGGGCGTCGCCGTCTGGGACGGCCGCTCGAACTCCGTGGTCACCTGCGCCTTCCGCGGCGACCACGCCTTCCGCCGGGCCTTCGGCGGGACGGGGGCCGTCAGCCTGCGCAACCTGCTCGCCGAGCGCTTCCCGGGCCTGGTCTACAGCGACCAGGACATCTGGGGCTACTGCGACGGCACCGACCCGCGCACCGCCCAGCCGGTGGTGGTCATCTCGGTGGCGCGGCAGACCGGCTTCCGGCAGCGCACGGTGCTGGAGCCGGCCGGTGTGCTGGTGCTGCGTGGCTCGCCGGACGGCCGCCCGGAGGTGTCCTACCGGGCGAACGTGGCCCCGGGCGAACTCCCGGGGGCGGTGTACCCGGCCTCGGTGGTCCGCTCGCAGATCCACGAGGTGCAGTGGCTCGGTGGGCGCGGCGCGAAGGACGACCGCGGCTTCGGCTACGCGCACACCTCGGCGGCGACCAACGCCACCAACCCGGGGGAGTTCCTGCTGCGCTCGAAGGCGGACGGGCACCTCTACTACGTGACGCCGCTGGTGCCGAGGGACAGCTCCTCGCAACTGGTGGTGGCCTTCGCCGTCGTGCAGGCCGACCGCGCCGGCGGCGGCCTCAACGACCTGCACGTGTACGTGCGCGGCGACGACGACCCGTCGGTGAACCTGGACGTGCTGGCCAGCCGGATGGTGTCGTACATGGCGCAGCAGACGTCGATCACCATCAGTGCCGGGAAGGACGGTGCGCTGCAGGAGATCATCCCGTTCGGCCGGGACAAGTGGCGCGGTTTCGTGGACTTCAACGGGCAGACCCAGGACTACATCGACCTTTCCGGCGACGCCCGGGTGACGCCCAATCTGGTCTCGCTGAACGGCAGTATCACCGCGCCGGGCGGCCGGCCTCCCCAGGCCCCGTCCCCGTCCTCGTCGCCGAACCCGGCCTCGCCCTCCGCGCCCGCGGCTCCGCCGGCGGGCGGATGCGGCGACGACCCGGGGAAGTTGACGACCGGGCAGCTCGCGGCCTGCGTCGCGGAGCTCTCCAAGGCGCTCCAGGGCCGCGTCCAGGACCAGGCCACGCCCCGGCCCTGACCCCCGGGGCACGCGCCGTCGACCGCCGGTCCGCCTCGCCGGCCCCGTTCGCCCGGCCGTGGCCGCCGGCCGCCTGGCCGGACGTGCCGACCAGGTTCCTGCTGTCCGCCGACGACCGCTTCTTCCCGGCCGGATTCATGGGGGTCGCCGAGCGCCTCGGTCTGCGACCGGACGAGCTGTCCGGCGACCACTGCCCGATGCTCGGCCACCCGAAGGAGGTGGCCGAGCATCGGGAGGCCTGCCGCACCGCGCTCTGAGCGCGACAGGGCGGCAGGGCGGCAGAGCGGCAGAGCGACAGGGCCTCGGACCGTCAGGAGACGGCGATCTCGCCGAGCTGCAGGTAGTGGTCGCCGAACTGGTCGGTGCTCAGCCGAGTGCCGGTGACCTTCACGTAGCGGGCCGTGGCCGGTGCGAATGGGAAGGTCAGGGTGCCGCCCGGGCGGGGCTGGTCGTGGCGGTCCTCGACGGTGGTCCAGGTGGTGCCGTCGGTCGAGACCTGGACGGTGTAGTCGACCGGGAACCCGAGGCCGGTGTTGGCGCCGTCGGTGCGCGGGGTCAGCCGGACCTGCTCGATCCGGCTCGCGCCCTGGAGGTCCACGACGACCGACTCGTTGGCCGCCGCCGTCGGCGACTTGAGGCTGCTCCATCCCATCGAGTAGCCCGCGGCGGAGTTCAGCACGCCGTCCGTGGCCGCGGCGCGGCCCCAGCCGGAGCCCTCGATCGAACTCGACGTGGTCACCGGCCGGTTGGCAGCCAGGTTGTCGCCGGCGGCCTCGATCTCGGCGAGCTGCATGTGGTAGTTGCCGCGCGGGTCGGTCCGCAGCCTGGTCCCGGTGACCTTGACATAGCGCACGTCGGTGGGCGCGAACGCGACGGCCTGGGCCGAGGCGTCGGGCCGCGGCTGGTCGTGCCGGTCGGCGACGGTGGTCCAGGTGCTCTTGTCGGTCGAGACCTGGACGGTGTAGTCGACCGGGAAGCCCAGGCCGGTGTTGGCGCCGTCGGCGCGGGCGAAGAGGTCCAGCCGGCTGATCCGGCGGTTCGAGCCGAGGTCGACGGTGACCGACTCGGTGTGGTCGGTGGACACGTTGTTGATGCTGCTCCAGCCGAGGGTGCCGGTCGGCAGCGACCGGCGGCCGTCGGTGAGGGCGGCGCTGCTCCAGCCGTCGGCCTCGTAGCTGCTGGTGGCGGAGACGGCGGCGGCCTCGGCGGGGTCGGTGCCGGGGTTGAGCCGCACGTTGTCGAAGCGGGCGGCGGCGCCGCCGGTGACGAGGCCGATGTTGCCGACCGGGTAGCCCGAGTCGTCGACGGACATCAGCTTCGTCGCGCCCGCGTACACGTCGAGCGTCGAGCCGCGGGTGACGACCCGCAGGGTGACCGTCTGACCGGGGGTGAAGCCGGGCACGTTGGCGGTGCGCAGCATGGTGTTGCCGCGGTTGACGAAGACCTCGCCGTTGTTGCGCAGCGCCACCAGGTAGCCGGTCTGGCGGTCGACCGGGTTCTGGCTGTGGACGGTCAGGCCGGCCCAGTTCGCGTTGCCACCGCTGGCGTTGGTCCCGGTGATCCGGACGTCGACGGAGGCGGCGACGTCCCCGTAGGCGCGTCCGGCCACCGCGGCGACGTTGTTCCACTCGTCACCGGCGCTGGTCTGCGCGTAGCCCTGGTCGCCGGTGACGGACCAGGAGCCGTGGGTGTGGCGCCACTGGGTGTCGGCGCCGGAGGAGAAGTCGTCGGTGAACGGGTAGGAGGCGTCGGGTCCAGGGGAGGTGAGGGCGTCGAGGATCTGCTTGTGGCGGTAGTCGATCTCGGTGCCCGAGGTGGTGAACTCGGTGGAGCTGGTGATCAGCGACGAGGTCAGGGCGTGGGCCAGGACCGGCTTGGTGGCGGCGAGCTGCTTGAGCAGCTCGTAGTCCTGCACGCCGGCGAGCAGGGCCTCGCTGCGCATGCTGTCGAAGACGTCGGGCGCACCGGGCTTCGGGTTCGGGCGCACCAGGAACGGGTCGCCGCTGGTCCAGCCGTTGAAGGTGTCGACGCCCTTGTACTTGCCGGCGTTGGCGTCCCACTCCGACCAGATGTTCCAGCCCCAGTGGAGGAAGCCGTTACCGCCGATCGCCGACACCATCCACGGCGTCAGCCGGGAGTCGGAGAGGGGGTAGCTGATGAGGCGGTTGGCGTGGCCGTCCTCGGGGCTGCCGCTGAAGTAGAGCCAGAGGTCCTTGCCGGCCAGGCGCTTGTCCTGGTAGTAGGCGGCGTTGGCGTCGTAGTCGTCGTCGACGTGCGGGGTGAGGGTGGAGAGCGTGTTGTCGACGGAGGGCCCGGTCCACAGGTGGGCCTCGTTGGTCATGCCCTGCGGGAAGTACTGGTGGAAGCGCTGGTAGAGCCAGTTGGAGTTGGCCGCCCAGCCGGTGTTGGCGGGGTTGGGCTCGTCGGACGCGGAGAGGTAGAACACGTCGCTCCACCGGCGGCCCGGTGCGCAGACCGTTCCCGCGTCCAGGCACTTGGTGTCGAGGTGGGCCTTGAGCGCGGGCAGGGCGGCGGCGAGGTACTTCTCGGCCTGGTCCGAGCCGGGTGCCACGCGGGCCATCCGCACCCCGCCGCTGCCGTCCGGGACGAGGACCTCCACGTTCGAGCCGTCGTCCTCCAGGAGGTGGGGGGTGTAGATGTACTGGAGCGCTCCGGCGTCCTGGAAGAGCTGGACGAAGCGGTCGAAGGTCGTCCAGTCGAAGGTGTAGGTGCCGTTCACCAGCGTGGTGCCGGGGATGGCGAGTGCCTGGAAGTCCGCGAAGACCGTGTTGTTGCGGTGCTTGGCGTGGTTCTTGGCGATGTTCCCCATCAGGGTCCACCAGTCGGGGGAGTACGCGTCCACTCCGTACTGGCTGGGTATCGAACTGGCCGTCAGGGTGTAGTCCCAGCCGACCGAGGTGAACCAGTTGTTCAGCCGGAAGGTGGAGCGGTTCGTCGGGGGCAGTTCGGCCGCGTACACCGTCAC
The DNA here is from genome assembly GCF_044753005.1 of Kitasatospora sp. NPDC088548. NCBI lineage: Bacteria > Bacillati > Actinomycetota > Actinomycetes > Kitasatosporales > Streptomycetaceae > Kitasatospora > Kitasatospora sp. NPDC088548. Next base: position 200,707 of record NZ_JBIVMI010000005.1, on the reverse strand, counting down.
CGAGACCGGAACGTCCACCGGGCCCGCCGAACTCTTCACGGTGGCTTTCCCGGTGTAGGTGCCGGGCGCCTGCCCGGGGGGCACCGCCACGCTGTAGTGGTACGGCTGGGTGGTGTTGGTCGCCAGGTTGTAGGGGTCGTTGCCGACGAGCGCGTCGTAGTACTCGTTGCCGCCGTTCGGCGGGTCCTGGCGGTGCGGGCTGTTGTTCTTCGAGATGTTCGGGTGGTTGTATTCCCGGTTGACGGTGATCCTGGAGGCCGGGATCACCGCCCCGCCCGGTCCGGTGAGGTCGCTCGCCTGCACCGACAGACCGGTCAGGCTCCCCCCGGAGCGGACGGCGATCTGGGCGGTCTGGACCTCGTTCCGCGCGGCGAACATGGTCACCGGACCGGTCGGCCGCTGGGGGGCCGGCGAGGACGAGAAGACATGGTCGGCGCCGCTGGCGACCCAGACCGAGGGCGGGGCGGCGGCCCCGGCCTGACCGGGCAGCACGGAGGCCGCGACCAACGCCGCCAATGCCGCTATCGAAGCCCTTGTGGACAGTTTCCCCACGACATCCCCTTCATCGTATTCATACTGCTCCGCGCACGGTCGATCCGTGGCGCTGCAAGTCATATCGCATGAAGAGCAGGTTGTTTGAGGTTTTGACAGAAAAGCGGGATCTTCCTCAGCGTTGCCGCGGACGGCGCCCCGGGGCCGGGTCGAGGGGGAGCCGGTCACCGGTGGTGCCGGCTTCCAGCCGTCGTAGTTCGTCAGCACGTGCTGACGGAGGATCCTGGTCACGGCGACACCGTTCCGATCGGTTGTCTGCCCGGCCGCGGGGGGCGGCGGGGGCGGGCGTAACTGCGGGGACGCGCCGCACCCTAGCGATGGTGATCAGCTCCGAACAGATCGGGATTGACCGTTCGGCATATCCACCCGAAAACGATCATTCAGAGATCGGCCTGTTGTGCACCGCGCGGGCCGGGCCGGAGCAAACCCGGTGACACACGTGGGTTACGCAAGGAGACTGTCTGCGGAGACACGGACAACCGAAGGCTGAGGGGCAACACGGTGGCACTGGCCAAGAAGGGTTCCCGCCGCATCGTCGTCGACGGTGTCGAGTACCGCTGGCGGGTGAGCAGGCGGCACCTGTGCTGTGACTACGAAGGCGGCACCTTGGGCTACGTGGCGGAGGAGGCGGCCCGCCCGGGGGCGACGCTCGTCGTGGAGACCGGACGGCGGGCCTTCGTCGCCCCGGACCTGGTGCCGGACCAGGTCGTCCTGCCGGGGGAGGTCGCCGCCGGTATCCGGGCGGCGCGCTCGAAGGGCTGGACGCCGAGCTCCAGCGGCTCGCCCTTCAAGCTGGACCTGTCCGCCGGCTGAGTGGGGCGGCTCGGGCTCCGCCGGTCCCGGCCGCTGCCGCGACAGCGCCGGGGCGTCATCGGGTATCGGAGAGCGTGGCGCCCGCACCTGAGGCCAGGGCGTCCCCCAGCGCCGTGCGCTGGTAGAGCACGGAGCGCCCCGAGCGGGCGCGGCTGAGCAGGCCGGCATCGAGCAGGACCGCGAGGTGGTCACCGACCGCGCCGGTCGCCAGCCGGAGCTGGCGGGGGTGTCCAGCGCGGCGAGGACCCGGGCCCGCGAACGCCCGATCAGCGCGCCGAGGGCCTGGGGCGGGCCGGCGGGCGGTGTCCCCAGGAGGGCGGCGGTGCCGCGGGCGGGGTAGATCAGGGTCTTCGGCCAGGGCGGCGCCGTGTGCGCCGCCACGGTCGGGACGATGAAGACCGAGGGGATCAGCAGCAGTCCCTCCCCGGCCAGCGCCACGGTGTCGCCGGCAGCAACGCGGACCTCGATCGCCCCGTCCCGCCACGACACCCCGTCGTGCAGGCCGGCGATCACGGCCTCCCACCCCTGTTCGCCGATCAGGCCCACCCGGTGCACCACGTCCCGCTCGCTGACCGGCGATGCCTATGTGCTGGGGCGGTCACTGAACAGCATGGCCTCCTCGGTCGCCCAACTGGCGGGCCTGGCCGTCGGCGGGGCCGCCGTCGCGGCTCTCGGCACCCGCCAGGCGCTCGCCGTCGGCGCCGCGCTCCACCTCACGGCCGCGGTGGCGGTGCGTCTGGGCCTGCCGCGAATCGACCCCGGCAGCGGTCCGTCCGGCTCCGTGGCGAAGGCCGGACTGCGCGGGACCGCAGCCCTGATGAGCACCCGGTGCCCGCGACGGCTGCTGCTCGCGCAGTGGCTGCCGGGCGCCGCCACGGCCGGCGTCGAGGCGCTGATCGTCGCCTACGCGGGGCAGCGGCACTTCGCCCCCGGCACCTACGCCCTGCTGATGGCCTGTGTGCCGGCCGGCATGCTGACGGGCGCCCTGGTCGTCGGCCGCCTGGTGCGGCCGCCCGTGCGGGAGCGCCTGGTGGCCCCGCTCGCCGCAGTGATGGGACTTCCGCTGCTGGCCTTCGCGGCCGGTCCCGGCGCCGGGTTGAGCGCGGTCCTGCTGCTCTGCGCCGGGACCGGCTTCGCCTACTCCCTGGGGCTGCAGCGGGCCTTCCTGGACGCCGTGCCCGCCGCCGCCCAGGGTCAGGCGTTCGGGCTGCTGCACTCCGGCACCATGACCCTGCAGGGCGTCGGCCCCGCCTGCTTCGGTGTGCTCGCGACCGTGGCGGGCACCGGCGCCGCGATGGCCGCGGCCGGCGCCGCCACCTTGGCGACCGCCTGCTGGATCGCCACCTGGCACACCGCGACCCCGTCGTAGTCGCGGCCCAGGGCCGCCCTTTGCCCGGGCACCCGCTCGCGGGGTCCGGAAAAGTGTCGACTCCATCATGGCCTGTCAGGGGGCCTGTCCGGTAGGACCGGGAGCACAGCCGATCGCCCTTGTCCGGCGCCTCGGCGACGCGCAGACTCGACGTCATCCACTCTCCCCGGCTCCGTGCCGGCGCCCGCTCCCGGGCGCCGGCACGTACGTCGTGCTGCCCTGCGCGGCCGCCGGGGAGGGGGCGACGACGAAGGGGGACACGGTGAATCAGGATGCGGTACTGCGGGCGAGGATGCTGCTGCTCGGCACGGACCGGCGGGTGCTGCGGGGGCGGCGGGGGCTGTGGGCCTACCGGGTGCTGACGCAGGTCTCGCCCGAGGTGTACGGATCGAAGCCGGCCCGGGTGCTGGTCGACGCGACCCGCTTTCCGGTCCGCTGCTCCCACCGCGGGCACCACGCGGGGGCGCCCGGGGGCGCTGCTCGGGCGTCAGCCCGCGCTGTGGGTGCGGGCCAGTCGGGCGCCGGCGGCGGTGAGCCAGTGGGCCGCCCGGTGGCGGGCGTCGGCCGGGTCGCCGGACAGTGCCGTGAGGGTGAGCGCGCCGGGGTCGGAGGCCTCGCCGGCGACGACCCGGGCGGGGATGCCGGCCCGCTCCGCGCGGGCGAGGACCTCGCCGACCGCCTTGCCGTGCAGGCTGGTGAGGTCGAAGAGGCCCTCGCCGGTGATCACCAGGCCGGCCCCGGAGAGGGCCGCGTCGAGTCCGGTCAGCCCGGCCACCGCCGCCGCACCGGGGACCACCCGGGCGCCCCAGGCGTTCACCAGGCCGTAGGCGGTGCCGCCGGCCGTGCCCGAGCCGGGGAGGTCCGGGTCGCCCCCGAGCAGGTCGGCGAAGCGCCGCAGCCCCGCCTCCAGCAGGGCGATCCGGGCCGGGTCGGCGCCCTTCTGCGGGCCGTAGACCGCGGCCGCCCCGGTGGGGCCGAGCAGCGGGTTGGTGACGTCGGTCAGCAGCCGGACGCCGCCGGGCGGGGCGGGGCGCAGGGCGGTTCGGTCGAGCCGGGCGGCCCGGGTGAGGGCGCCGCCGCCGTCCGGGAGGTCGGCGCCGGTGTCGTCCAGCAGCCGCAGGCCGAGGGCGGCCAGCAGTCCGGCACCGCCGTCGGTGGACGCGGAGCCGCCGAGCGCGACGGTCACCTGCCGCGCGCCGGCGTCCAGCGCGGCGGCGATGGTCTCGCCGGTGCCGCGGGTGCCGGCGGTGAGCGGGGCGAGGGCGTCGCCGAGCAGCGGCAGGCCGCCCGTGTCGGCCAGTTCGACCAGCGCGGTGCCGTCCGGCAACAGCGCGAAGCGTCCGGCGACCGGCCGCCCGTCGGGGCCGGTGCAGCAGGGGACCAGGTGCAGGACGGCGCCGGGGAGGGCCGCCGCGAGCGCGTCGAGGGTGCCCTCCCCGCCGTCGGCCATCGGACGGATCAGCAGTTCGTCGCCCGGCCGCACCGAGCGCCAGCCGGAGGCCAGCGCCAGGGCGGCGTCCCGGGCGGTGACGGTGCCCTTGAAGGAGTCCGGCGCGACGACGACCCTCACGGCGTGGCCAGGTGGGTGCGGTGCCGCTCGATGAGGGTGCGCAGCGTCAGCTCGCCCGGGGTGTCCCAGATCTCCTGGTTGAAGATCTCGACCTCGATCCAGCCCTCGTACCCGGCGGCGGTGACCAGGTCGGTGAGGGCACGGAAGTCGATGTGGCCGTCTCCGACGTGGCCGCGGCCGAGCAGGGCGTCGGTGGGCAGCGGCAGGGTCCAGTCGCACACCTGGTAGGAGGCGATCCGGCCCTCCCGCCCGGCGCGGGCGATCTGCTCGCGCAGGGCCGGGTCCCACCAGACGTGGTAGCTGTCGACGACGACGCCGACCTGCCGGGCGGGGTGCAGGGCGGCGAGGTCGAGCGCCTGGCCCAGGGTGGAGACCACCGCCCGGTCGGCGCAGAACATCGGGTGCAGCGGCTCGATCGCCAGCCGCACGCCGAAGTCGCCCGCGTGCGGGGCGAGTTCGGCGAGCAGGTCGGCGACGGCGGCGCGGGCGCCGACCAGGTCGCGGCTGCCGGCCGGCAGGCCGCCGACGACCAGCACCAGGGTGTCGGTGCCGAGTTCGGCGGCCTCCTCGACGGCCTGGAGGTTGTCGGCGAGCGCGGCCCGGCGTTCCCCGGGCCCGTCGGCGGTGAGGAAACCGCCCCGGCAGAGGCTGCTGACGGCGAGTCCGGCGTCCCGGCACAGCTTCGCGGAGCGGGCCAGGCCGGTCTCGGCGACCTTGTCGCGCCACAGCCCGATGGCCGGGATGCCGGCGTCCGCACAGCCCCGCACGGCCTGCGGCAGGCTCCAGCCCCGGGTGGTGATCTGGTTGAGCGACAGCCTTTCGAGGCCGTTCATCGCGTCGGCGCCGTTCATGCCGTCACCCCCGCGACCGCGAGCAGCCGGCGCATCCGCCCGGCGGCGAGGTCGGGGTCGGGGAGCACCCCGGCCGCGTCGGCGAGCCGGAACAGCTCCACCAGGTGGGGCACCGAACGCCCGCTCTGTGCACCGCCCACCATGGTGAAGTGGTCCTGGTGGCCCGCCAGCCAGGCGAGGAAGACCACGCCGGTCTTGTAGTGGAAGGTCGGTGCGGCGAACAGGTGCCGGGCCAGCGGCACGGTCGGCGCGAACAGTTCCTCGTAGCGGTCGAGGTCGCCCTCGTCCAGCGCCCGCAGCGCCGCCGCGGCGGTGGCCGCGATCGGGTCGAAGACGCCCAGCAGGGCGTGGCTGTGGCCGAGTTCGTCGCCGCGGATCAGCTCGGGGTAGTGGAAGTCGTCACCCGTGTACATCCGCACGCCGGCCGGCAGCGCGCGGCGCAGGGCGATCTCCCGGCCGGCGTCCAGCAGCGAGACCTTGATGCCCTCGATCCGGTCGGCGTGCGCGCCGATCAGCTCCAGCACGGTGGCGGCGGCCGCGTCGAGGTCGGTGGAGCCCCAGTAGCCGGCCAGGGCGGGGTCGAACATCTCGCCGAGCCAGTGCAGCAGCACGGGGCGCTCGGAGCCCGCGATCAGCGCGCCGTACACCTCCAGGTAGTCCTCCGGGCCGCGCGCGGCGGCGGCCAGGGCGCGGCTGGCCATCAGGATCGGCTGCGCGCCGGCCTCCTGGACCACGGTCAGCTGCTCCTCGTAGGCGGCCCGGACGGCGTCCAACGGGTGGGTGCCGGGGGCGAGCTGGTCGGTGCCGACGCCGCAGGCCAGCCGGCCGCCGCAGGCGCGGGCCGCAGCCCCGGAGCGGGTGATCAGCTCGCGGGTGGCCGGCCAGTCGAGGCCCATGCCGCGCTGGGCGGTGTCCATCGCGTCGGCCACGCCGAGGCCCAGCGACCACAGGTGCCGGCGGAAGGCAAGGGTGGCGTCCCAGTCGACGGCGGCGGGTGCGCCGGGGGCGTTGTCGCCCAGCGGGTCGGCGACCACGTGGGCGGCGGCGAAGGCCACCCGCGAGCGGGCCGGGGCGGGCGAGGCGGGCAGGGCCGCGGGCTCGCGCAGCCGGATCCGGCCGTGGCCGGGCAGGTCGATCTCGGTCATCGGAATTCCTTCGTGGATACTCTCGGCTTTGGCCGGGGGAGCGGCTCGTTCGTGAGAACCAAACGATCGTGATCGAGGATCTGACCGTCCGGAACATGCTCAGGAACCGGACGCTTGCCCGTGCCGTCTCGGACGCGGGCTGGGCCGAACTGCGGTCCATGCTGGAGTACAAGGCCGACTGGTACGGCCGGGACCTGGTGGCCGTGGACCGTTGGTTCCCCTCGTCTGAACTGTGTTCGGCCAGCGGCATCCTGCGGGGCAGGATGCCGCTGAACGTCCGTGAGTGGACGTGCGGCTGCGGTGCGACCCATGACCGGGACGTGAACGCGGCACGCAACATCGTTGCCGCCGGGCTGGCGGTTGCAGCCTGTGGAGGCGGTGCAAGACCTCAACGCAGTACTCCGGGCGGTCGTCGGTGAAGCAGGAAGTAGTCCCACCGCCGCGCTCGCGCGCAGCGGCTCAGCCGCGAGGCTGAGGGGACCTCCCTCTCCTCAGGAGGGGAAGGAAGTCAAGGTGTCAGTGCATCCGTCTCGTCGGCGGGCGGCTGCGGGGCGGTCGGGTCCCCGGCGGCCGGGTGCGGGGTGGCCGGGTGCCGGCCGGCCGGCCCGGGTGCGGCCGACGGGCGGTCACAGGGACAGTTCGTGGACGTCCATCCGGCGTCCCTCGTGGGCGGAGCGCAGGCCGAGTTCGGCGAGCTGCACGCCCTTGGCGCCCTCCAGCAGGTCCCAGTGGTAGGGGGAGCCGGTGGTCACGTGGCGCAGGAACAGCTCCCACTGAGTCTTGAAGCCGTTGTCGAACTCCTCGTTGTCCGGCACTCGCTGCCACTGCGCGCGGAACGGCTCGGTCACCGGCAGGTCCGGGTTCCAGACCGGCTTGGGGGTGGCCGCGCGGTGCTGGAAGCGGCACTCGCGCAGTCCGGCGACCGCACTGCCCTCGGTGCCGTCCACCTGGAACTCCACCAGCTCGTCGCGGTCCACCCGGACCGCCCAGGAGGAGTTGATCTGGGCGGTGATGCCGCCCTCCAGCTCGAAGACGCCGTACGCGGCGTCGTCGGCGGTGGCCCGGTAGACCTGCCCGTGCTCGTCCGTCCGCTCGGGGATGTGGGTGGCGGTGTGCGCGTACACCGAGCGGACGGGGGCGATGATGCCGTCCAGCACGTAGCGCCAGTGCGGGAACATGTCGAGGACCATGCCGCCGCCGTCCTCGGCGCGGTAGTTCCAGGACGGCCGCTGGGCCTGCTGCCAGTCGCCCTCGAAGACCCAGTACCCGAACTCGCCGCGCACGGAGAGGATCCGGCCGAAGAACCCGCCGTCCACCAGCCGCTTGAGCTTGCGCAGGCCGGGGAGGAAGAGCTTGTCCTGCACGGCGCCGTTGCACACCCCGGCGTCGCGGGCGAGGCGCGCGAGGTCGAGCGCGGCCTCCAGCGACTCGGCGGTGGGCTTCTCGGTGTAGATGTGCTTGCCGGCGGCGATCGCCGTGCGCAGCGCGGTCTCCCGGGCGGGGGTGACCTGGGCGTCGAAGTAGATCTCGGCGAGGGGGTGGGCGAGGGCCTCGTCGAGCGAGGTGGTCCAGTGGGTGAGGCCGTGCCGGTCGGCGAGGTCCTCGAGCTTGGCGGCGTTGCGGCCGACCAGGATCGGTTCGGGCCACAGCGTCTCGCCGTCGCCGAGCGGCAGGCCGCCCTGGTCGCGGATGGCGAGGATGGAGCGGACCAGGTGCTGGCGGTAGCCCATCCGGCCGGTGACGCCGTTCATGACGATGCCGATCACCCTGCGGGGCATGGGGGTTCTCCGATTCGTTGCTGGTGCGGGGACGCGATGCGGGGGCACGCGATGCGTGTGCACGTGGTGCGGGGCCGCGCGGCGCGGGATCACGCGGTGCGGTGGACGTCCTCGGCGAGGGCGGGGTGAGCGAACGGCTGCCCGGCGGTGTAGCGGGCGAGTTCGTCCGCGGCGGCGGCCGCCATCCGGTGCAGCTCACCGCCGAGGGAGCCGGCCACGTGGGGCGTGAGGAAGACGTTCGGCAGGTCGTAGAGCGGGGAGTCGGCGGGCAGCACCTCGGGCTCGGTGACGTCGATGACGGCGTCGAGGCGCCCGGAGGCGACCTCGCGCACCAGCGCCTCCTGGTCGACCAGGGAACCGCGCGAGGTGTTGACCAGAGTGGTGCCGTCGCGCATCAGGGCGAGCCGGCGGCCGTCGATCAGGTGCAGGGTGGCCGGGAGTTCGGGGGCGTGCACGCTCACCACGTCGGAGGCGGCGCAGAGCTCGTCCAGGCCGACGGCGCGCGCGCCGAGCCGGGCGGCCTCGGCGGGGTCGACGTAGGGGTCGTGCAGCAGCAGGTCGAGGTCGTGCGGGCGCAGCAGTTCCAGCACCCGTCGGCCGATCCGGGAGGCGCCGACGACGCCGACGGTGCGCCGGTAGTTGCCCGCCGCGGCGTACGCCAGCTGCCAGTCGTGCGGGGCGCGGCGGCGCCGGTACTCCTCGCGGATCGGCAGCAGCCGCTTGTTGGCGAGCAGCACGACGGCGACGGTGTACTCGGCGACCGGCAGGGCGTTGGCCCAGGCCGCGGAGGTGACCTGCAGGCCGCGGCGCCAGCAGGCCTCGGTGACGTGGTGCTTGACCGAGCCGGCGGCGTGGATGACGGCGCTCAGCCGCGGGGCGGCGGCCAGCACCTCCTCGTCGATCGGCGGGCAGCCCCAGCTGGAGACGATCACCTCGGCGTCGGCGAGCGCCGCGCGGGCCTCGGGGGTGGTGAAGTCGTCCAGGACGAGCGCGGGGTCGAGGTCGGCCAGCGCGGTGAGCCGGGCCAGGGTGTGCGGGTCGATCAGGCGGCCGGCGAGCTCGCGGTGCATGGCGAGGACGGCGCGGGGGCGGTGGGCGGGCCGGCCGTCGGGCACGGTGGTCTCCCGGTCGGGCGTAGGGGCGGGCGTAGGGGCGGGCGCGGTCACGGAGAGGGTGCCGGTCACGCAGGCGGTGCCGGTCACGGCGGTGGCGGGGTTCGGGTTCACTTGACGCTCCCTGCGGTCAGTCCGGCCTTCCAGTGCCGCTGGAGCAGCACGAACGCGAGCACGAGCGGCACGATGGCGAGCAGCGAGCCGGTGATGACCAGCGGGTAGTACTCGGGGAAGGCCTTGGTCTGGGCGTTCCAGCTGAACAGGCCGAGGCTGACCGGGAAGAGCCGGTTGTCGGAGAGCATCACCAGCGGCAGGAAGAAGTTGTTCCAGATGGCGGTGAACTGGAACAACAGCACGGTGACGAAGCCGGGCATCACCATCCGCAGCCCGATCGACCAGAAGGTGCGCAGTTCCCCGGCGCCGTCCATCCGGGCGGCCTCCAGGACCTCGTTCGGTACGTAGCCGGCGCAGAACACCCGGGCCAGGTAGACGCCGAAGGGGTTGACCAGCGAGGGCAGGAAGACCGCCCAGAAGGTGTTGACGATGCCGAGCTCGGAGGCCAGCAGGTACATCGGCAGGGCGAGTGCCGTGGTGGGCACGAGCACGCCCAGCAGCACGAGGCCGAACAGCTTCTCCTTGCCGGGGAAGCGGTAGACGTGGAAGGCGTAGCCGGCCGCGACGCACACCAGTGCGCACAGCAGGGAGCCGATCCCGGCGTACAGCAGCGAGTTCAGGTACCAGCGGAAGTAGATGCCGTCGCCGGTGGTGGCCAGGTCGTGCAGGTTCTGCCCGAGCCGGAAGTTGTCGGCGCCCAGGGCGTTCCCGCCGAGCAGGTCGGCGGTGTTCTTGGCGGAGGCGGTGAGCAGCCAGCCGAGCGGCCACAGGGTGTAGACGGTGGCCAGGACGAGGGTGCCGTTGACGGCGGTCCCGGAGAGCGTCCAGGGGCGGCGCGGCCGGTTCGCCCGGGTCGGCCGGCCCGGCGGGGCGGTGTTGGGGCGGGTGGCGGTGGTGGTCATGCGTCGGCCTCCCGCCGGGGTCCGGAGCGGCCGCGGGTGAGCCGGGTGACGGCGAAGGAGAGCCCCGCCGCGGCGAGGGCCAGCAGCACCGAGGAGGAGGCGGCGAGCCCGTAGTCGTGGCGCTCGAAGGCGGCCGTGTAGGCGTACATGTTCGGGGTCCAGGAGGAGGTGACGCCCGGCGAGGTGCCGTAGAGGATCACCGGCTCGGTGAACAGCTGGAGCGAGCCGATGACGGTGAACAGGCCGACCATCGCGATCGACGGCCGGATCAGCGGCACCTTGATGCTCAGGGCGGTGCGCAGCGGTCCGGCGCCGTCGACGACGGCGGCCTCCAGCACCGTGCGGTCGATGGCCTGCAGCGCGGCGTAGAAGATGACCAGGTTGTAGCCGGTCCACTGCCACAGCGCCATGTTGACCACGGCGGGCAGCGGGTGGCCGAGCGGATCGGGCTGGGTGCCCAGGGCCTCCAGCGCGTCGAGCACGGGGCTGATGCCGGGGGTGTACAGGTACATCCACAGCAGGGCGGCGATGATGCCGGGCACGGCGTGCGGGATGAACAGCGTCAGCTGGAAGAAGCGCCGGGCGCGGGCCAGCGTGGAGTCCAGCAGCAGGGCCAGGACGAGCGCCAGGCCGGTCATCAGCGGGATGTAGAGCAGGCAATACTGCGCGGCGGTCAGGAACCCGCCGCGGAACGCCTCGTCGCTCAGGGCCCGGGTGTAGTTGCCGAGCCCGGTGAAGACCGTCTCGGCGTCGCCGAAGCCGAGGCCGGAGCGGCGTTCGGTGAACAGGCTGAGCCTGATCGCGTAGCCGATCGGGATCAGCGTGCAGGCGGTGAAGAGCAGGAGGAACGGGGCGAGCAGCACGGCCGGTGCCCCGTACCGCCCGCTCCGCCGGCCGGCAGCGCGGGCGGTACGGCCGGGATGGGTGCCGGAGGTCACTGGGCGACCTTCAGTCCGCGGTTCTTGAACTCGGCGAGGGTGGCCTGCTGCGCGGTGGTGAGCGACTCGTCGATGGTGCCGGTCCGGCCGGCGACCTTGCCGAAGGAGTCCTTCAGCGAGCCGTTGGTGACGCCCATCGCCGGTCCCCAGGTCCAGCCCGGCTTGACGGACTTGGCGGCGTCCGCGTAGAGGGCGTAGAGGTCCTGGCCGCCGTAGAAGTCGGTGTTGAAGGCCTGCTTGGCGACCGGCACCAGCTCGGCGGCGGCCGGGTAGGCGGAGGAGGTGCCGGAGGAGATCCGGGCCTTGAAGCCGTCCGCGGTGGTGGTCGCCCAGGTGGCGAACTCGACGGCCGCCTTGGCCTTCTTGCTGTCCTTGGACACGGCGAAGGTGGTGCCGCCGAGCATGCCGCTGGCGGGGCTGCCGTCCCAGCTGGGCATCGGCGCGGCCGCCCAGGTGCCGTTGACCTCGGGGGTGGTGCCGACGTTGGCCTTGAGGACGCCGCCGCCCCAGGTGGCGCCGAGGTAGCCGGCCGTCTCGCCCTTCTGCAGGGACGCGGTCCACTGCTGGCTGAAGGACGGCATGACGCGCACGAGGTCCTCGTCGGCCAGCTTCTGCCAGTACTCGGAGACCTTGCGGGTCTCCGGCCCGGTCAGGTCGGCCTTCCAGGCCTCGTCGGCGGCGGCGAACCAGTGGGCGCCGTTCTGCCAGGCCATCGCCTCGAAGGTGGTCGGGTCGTCGGGGAAGAAGGTGGCGATGCGGGTGTCGGGCTGGGCCGCCTTCAGCTGCTGCGCCGCGGTGCGGAACTCGTCCCAGGTCCTGGGGACGGTGATGCCGGCCTTGGCGAAGAGGTCCTTGCGGTAGTAGAAGACCTGGGGGGAGGCGTCCAGCGGCAGGGCCCAGGTCCGGCCGCCGAGCGAGGTGAGCTCGACGGCCTGCGGCAGGTACTTGGCCTTGAGGTCGTCGCCGACGAGCTTGCTGATGTCCTGGACGGCACCCTGGCTGACGAAGTCCGGCAGCTGCGGGTACTCGACGTTGAAGACGTCGGGGGCGTTGCCGGCCTTGACCGCGTTGGAGAGCTTGGCGTAGCCGCCGGCCGCGCCCGCCGGGATCTCCTCGAAGGTGACCTGGATGTCCGGGTGGCTCGCGTTGAACGCGGCGACCACGTCCTTGGTGCCCTTCGCCCAGCCCCAGAAGGTCAGGCTGACCGGCTTGCCGTCGTCCGCGGCGGCGGCCCCGTCGCCGCTGCTGCCGCAGGCGGCGAGCAGGGTGACGCAGAGCGCGGCCGAGGTGGCCGCAGCGGCGGCGCGGAGGGCTCTGCGCCGGGAGATGGGGGTCGAGCGCATGGGTGGGCTCCTTACGGCGAGGGTGCGCGGGCCCCGGGACGGTCGGCTCCGACCGGGGACCCGCAGAGGGTGGGGGCGATTGGCTGTCATCCTGAGCAGGTCGGCGATCGGAGTCAAGAGATTTGGATCAAATGATCTGACCTGATCGACCCGTCCGGTCGTCGGCAGAGCCGCTGTGACCTCGTGAAATCCCGAAAAGTCGGGGCAGATGGCCCCTGGGGCGGCAACATCACAATCCGATCAAGCCGCTCATTTGATCGCCGTGGCTTGACGAATGATCAAGTGCTGCCTAGATTCCGGCTCACCACCCGATCACGGAGGACCTCATGCGCCTGCCCCCGGAGGACCGCGACCTCAGCCCGTACACCGGCTGGACCAGGGAGCACTGGGAGGCGGTGGCCGACGCCCTGCTGACCGCGGTCCGCCCGTACGCCAGTCCCGCCGGAGCGCTGATCGACCTGCCCGGCCCCCGCCCGAGCCGCTCCGGGCGCCGCTCCGACGGCCTGGAGGGCTTCGCCCGCACCTTCCTGCCCGCCGCCCTGCGGGTGGCGGGCGCGGGCGGCGCCGATCCGCACGGCCTGCTGGCGCACTACGCCGCCGGACTCGACGCCGGCACCCGGACCCCCACCGGCGAGCGCGACCTCGCCGACGGCGACCGAGAGTCCTGGCCGCTGATCACCGACCGGGGCCAGGCCATGGTCGAGGCCGCCTCCATCGCCTTCGCGCTGCGCCTCACCCGCCCCTGGCTGTGGGACCGGCTGCCCGGACCCGTCCGCGACCGGGTCGGCCACTGGCTCGCCGACGCCCTGCACCGCGCGCCCAACGACAACAACTGGTGGCTCTTCCCGCTGTCCGTCGGCGGCTTCCTCGCCGAGGCCGGCATCGCCGAACCCGAGGCCCGCGCCGCGGTCCGCCGCGGGCTGGAGCACATCGACCGCTGGTACCTCGGCGACGGCTGGTACACCGACGGCCGCCCCCGCGCCTTCGACCACTACAACGGCTGGGCCCTGCACCTCTACCCCGTCCTGCACGCCCACCTCGCCGACGACCGGGCCCTGCGCGCCGAGTACGGCGAACGCCTCGCCGCCCACCTGGCCGGCTACGCCCACACCTTCGGGGCCGACGGCGCGCCCGTCCACCAGGGCCGCTCGCTCACCTACCGCTTCGCCGCCACGGCCCCCCTGTGGGCCGGGGCCCTCACCGGCCAGACCCCGCTCGCCCCCGGCACGACCCGCCGCCTCGCCTCCGGCGCCCTGCGCCACTTCGTCGACCGCGGCGCCGTCGACGACCGGGGCCTGCTCACCCTCGGCTGGCACGGACCCGACCTCCGGCTCGTCCAGGTCTACTCCGGCCCCGCCTCCCCGTACTGGGCCGGCAGCGCCTTCCTCGGCCTGCTGCTCCCGCCTGGCCACCCGGTGTGGACCGCGCCCGAGGGGCCCGCACCCGCCGAGGAACGCGACACCGTCCTCGCCCTGCCCGGGCCCGGCTGGCTGGTGCAGTCCACCGCCGCCGACGGCCTGGTCCGGCTGCACAACCACGGCAGCGACGACCAGCCCGCGGACGCCGTCGGGCCCGACGACCCGCACTACGCGCGGCTCGCCCACTCCACCGCCACCGGGCCGGCCTTCGAGGGCCCCGCCGACAACCACCTCGCCCTGCTGACGGACGCCGGACCCACCGAACGCGGCCGCGTCCACCCCCTGGGCACCGGGCCCGGCTGGGCCGCCTCCCGCTGGCACCCGCGCGTCGGCGGCCGTGAACTGCCCGGTGTCACCGTCACCTCGCTCACCCTCGCCCGTGGCGCCGAGGAGGTCCGGGCCCACCTGGTCACCGGCGGGCCGGATGGCACCCCGGTCACCCAGACCGGCTGGGCCGTCGCGGGCCGGCGCACCGAGCAGCACGCCGTCACGGGCGTCCGCACCGGGCAACACGCCGGCGCGGGCGTCCGGGCCGACGGTCGGCTCGTCTCCGAGCTGCACGCCCTGTCCGGCTTCACCGCCGCAGACAGCGAACGGGTCCCCGGCGGCACCGCGTTCGGCCCGGAGGCGGCGCTGCCCCGGCTCACCGGGGAACTGCCCACCGACGGCCCCGCCCTGTTCGCCTGCGCCGCCAGGCTCACCGTCGCCGAACAGCCGCCCGCCCTCGCCGACGCCCTCACCCTGGAGGTCCGGCCGGACGAGCGGGACCCGGCGGCCGTCGTGTTGATCGTCCGCCCCGCCGGCGCCCCGGGCCTGTGGATCCGGCTGGCACCCGGCGCGGTCACCGTCCTCCCCGCCGAGCGGGACTGAACCGCCGTGCCCCTCGCCCTCGCCACCCTCGGCCTGCCCGGGCTCCCGCTGGACCGGGCCGCCGCCCTCGCCGCCGAGCACGGCTGGCACGGCCTCGAACTGCGCTGCGCCGACGGCCAGCCGGTCCGCCTCGGGCTGGACGCGGACGAACGCCGGCGCGCGGCCCGGCTGCTGTCCGCCGCCGGGGTCGTCCCGCTGACCCTCGCCTCCTACGTCGGTGTCGCCGCCCCCGGGCCGGACGCGCCGGTGCTCGCCGGGCTGACCGCCCACCTGCGGCTGGCCGCCGACCTCGGCTGCCGCCGCCTGCGGGTCTTCCCGCACGGCGGCCCCGGCCCGGCGGCCGAGGCCGACGAACGCGCGGTCCGCAGGCTGCGCGGGGCGGCCCCGCAGGCGGCGGCCCTCGGCGTGCGGATCCTCGTCGAGACCCACGACTCGCACCGCGCCGGCGACGCGCTGGCACCGCTGCTGCGCCGGGTGGGTCACCCCGCGGTCGGCGCGCTCTGGGACCTGCTGCACACCTGGCTGGCCGGCGAGACCCCGGCGCAGACCTACCGGGCGCTCGGCCCCCACCTGGGGTACGTGCAGGTCAAGGACGTCGCCTCGGCGGACGACCTCACCCCGCTGCCGCTCGGCGCGGGCGTGCTGCCGATCGCCGACTGCCTGCACCTGCTGCCGCCCGGTGCCTGGGCGGCCTGGGAGTACGAGGCCCCCTGGCACCCGCGCGCCGCGCCCCTCGCGCCGCAGCTGGGCCCCGGGGCGCGGCACCTGTCCGCGCTGCTTCCGGGCTAGCCGGGGCGGCGGGGCCGGCCGGGTCGGTCGTCCCGGCCAGCCGCACCCGGTGCGGGTGTGCCGTGCACGAAGCGTCCCGGTACCCGCCCGCCGGGCCCCTCACACCAGGGGCGCGGCGTTTGCGCGTGGTGCCGCCCGATCGGCCCCGCAGGAGGCGCGCACGTGCAGGACCGGGAGCAGCGCGGTGCGGTGCACCGGCAGGTCGGCGCCGGACGCCAGACGGCGCAGCAGCAGGTCGACCGCGGCCCCGCCCACCGCGCGCTTGGGCGGGGCGACGGCGGTCAGCGGGGGTGCGGCGAGCGCGGCGAAGACGTCGTCGTAGGCGACCAGCGCCACGTCCGCGGGCACCGCGAGACCGGCCGCGCGCAGCAGCGGCGCCAGCCGCAGCGCGTCCTGGTCGTTGTGGACGAGCGCCGCCCGGGTCCCGGACCGCACGGCCTCGGCGATCCGCGCCACCAGCAGCTCGGGGTCGGCCGGCACGTTGCCGGGCCCGAGCGTGTCCAGCGCCGGCAGGGCGGGCAGCCCGAGCAGCCGGGTGCCCTCCTGGTACCCGGCCCGCACCTCGGCGGCCGTCCAGGAGTCGCCCCGGGCGGCCAGCAGCACGCTCCGGTGGCCGAGCCCGGCCAGGTGGCGCAGGGCGCTCAGCACCCCGTGGCGGTGGTCGGAGGCCACGGTGTCCAGTCCGGACCCGGGGCCGTCCGGGGTGGGGGAGCGGCGTTCCACCAGCACGGCGGGCACCGGCAGGGTGTCCAGCCAGGCGTAGTCCTCGACCGCCCGGCCGGGGACCAGCCCCGGGGCCAGCAGGAGGCCCTCGGCGCCGGACTCCAGCAGGCGCTCGGCCTGCAGCCGGTCACCGCCCGCCCCGTACGGGGCGATGCCCAGGACCAGCCGGGCCCCGGCGGTCGCGGCGGCGGCCCGGGCCCCGGCGATCACCTCGTCGAAGTAGGAGCCGACCGAGGGCACCAGCAGGCCGAGGGCGCGGCCCTCTCCGGGGCCGGGGGCGATCGGCGGTCCGGCGGCGTCCGGACGTTCCAGGGAGACGAAGCCGTGCGAGCGGGAGAGCCGGCCGGCGTCGGCGAGCGCGGCGACGTCGCGGCGGACCGTCACGGCCGGGATGTCCAGCCGGTCGGCCAGCTCCGTGAGGCGGACCCGCCCGCCGAGCTCGCCGACGGCCGACACGATCAGCCTGCGGCGCTCTTCCCCCGAAACGGCCATCCTGGCCTCCCTCTCTCGTGCCCGCCGAAGCGTCGTCCGGAAGCGGTCCGCCGATGATATTCCGATCGAAGAGTATCGTTCGATCGAAAATTGATCAATAATGCCGGTGATTGCCGATCGATTGACCGTGCGATCACCGAGCTCCTAGGGTGTCCCCGGTGGCCGCCGCGCCCGCAGCCACCCGCGCGGCCGTGCGCCCGGACCCACCCGAGGTCCCACGCCCTTCACTCCCGCCTTCTCGTCACCCCCCTCACTCCCGCTCCCCTCCCGCGGAGGACCCGATGGCCGACCAGGCCCCCCACCCCGCCCTCACCACCGACGGCGATACCTTCCTGCGCGACGGACGTCCGCACCGGATCGTCTCCGCCGCCGTCCACTACTTCCGCATCCGCCCCGAACAGTGGACCGACCGCCTCACCCGGCTGCGCGCCATGGGCGTCAACACCGTCGAGACCTACGTCGCCTGGAACTTCCACCAGCCCACGCCCGACCGTGCCGACTTCACCGGCGACCGCGACCTCGCCGCCTTCGTCCGCGCCGCCGGCGACCTCGGCCTCGACGTCATCGTCCGCCCGGGCCCGTACATCTGCGCCGAATGGGAGTTCGGCGGCCTGCCCGGCTGGCTGCTCGCCGACCCCGCGATGCGGCTGCGCCGCCTGGATCCGCCCTTCCTCGCCGCCGTGGACGCCTGGTTCGACCACCTGGTGCCCGTGCTGCTCCCGCTGCTCTCCTCCCGCGGCGGCCCGGTGGTCGCCGTCGCCGTGGAGAACGAGTACGGCAGCTACGGCAACGACACCGCCTACCTCGAACACCTGAGGGACACCCTGGTCGCCCGCGGCGTGGACGTCCTGCTGTTCACCGCCGACGGCGCCGAGGACGGCTTCCAGCTCGGCGGCCGGGTGCCCGGACTCCTCACCACCGGCACCTTCGGCTCCCGCCCCGAGGAGTCCCTCGCCTGCCTGCGCCGTCACCAGCCGGTCGGCCCGCTGGTCACCATGGAGTACTGGTGCGGCTGGTTCGACCACTGGGGCACGCCCCACCACGTGCGCGACGCCGAGGACGCCGCCGCGGTGCTCGACGCCCAGCTCGCCGCCGGCGCCTCGGTCAACATGTACATGGGCCACGGCGGCACCAACTTCGGCTGGTGGAACGGAGCCAACCACGACGGCACCACCTACCAGCCGGACGTCACCAGCTACGACTACGACGCCCCGGTCGGCGAGGCCGGCGAACTCACCGAGAAGTTCCACCGCTTCCGCGAGGTGATCGAACGCCACCTCGGCCCCAACCCCCATCCGCTGCCGCCGCTGCCCGCCCGCCTCGCCCCCCGCACCGCCCCCGTCACCGCGAGCCGCCCGCTGCTCGGCGCCCTCGGTGAACTCTCCACCGCGCACCGCCTCCGCGAGCCCCGCCCGATGGAGGAACTCGGCCAGAACCTCGGCCTCATCCACTACCGCACCCGCCTGCGCGGCCCGCTCGCCCACGGCGACCTGCGCGTGGACGGCCTCGCCGACCGCGCCCAGGTCTTCCTCGACGGCGAGCCGCTCGGCGTCCTCGACCGCAACCACCCGGAGCAGGCCCTGCCGCTGCGGGTGCCCGAGGGCGGCGCCGTGCTCGACCTGCTCGTCGAGAACCTGGGCCGGATCAACTACGGCCCGCTGCTGCACGATCCCAAGGGCATCACCGGCGGTGTCCGGGTCGACCGGCAGTACCAGTTCGGCTGGGAGGTGCGCCCGCTGCCCCTCGACGACCCGACGGCCCTCGCCCTCGGCGCGCCCTCCACCGTCGACGGGCCCGCCTTCCACCGCGCCGAACTGACCGTCGACACCCCCGCCGACGGCTTCCTCGCCCTGCCCGGATTCACCAAGGGCATGGTCTGGCTGAACGGCTTCGCGCTCGGCCGCTACTGGGACCGCGGCCCGCAGCGCACCCTCTACGCCCCGGCGCCGCTCTGGCGGGCCGGCGCCAACGACCTGCTGATCCTCGAACTCCACCGCCCGGGCGACCACGTCGAACTCGTCGAGGGCCCCGACCTCGGCCCGGTCGTCCCCGAGGAGCGGTACGGCTCCTGACCCCTCCCGCCCCGCGGGTGCGCGCCGGCCCGCCCCGCGGGGCGGGCACCGGCCGTCCGTCCGCTGACCGAGTGGTAGGTTCCTGTCCACTTCGACAGACCGGCCCACCGACAGGGAGTGCCATGCCGATCCCGGCGGACGATCGCCGCGCCCGCATCCTCGACACGGTGCGCGGCCTGGGCACCGTCCGGGTGGTGGACCTCGCCGAGCGGCTGGGCCTGCCCGCCGTCACCGTCCGCCGGGACGTCGCGGCCCTCGCCGACGCCGGCCTGCTCCGCCGCACCCACGGCTCCGTCTCGTTCGGCGGCCCTGCGGCCGCGGCCGCCCCCGCGCCGGCCCGCCCCGCCGAGGCCCCCACCCTGGGGCTGCTCGTCCCCGCCGTGGTGCAGTACTTCGACGAGGTGATCACCGGCGCGCGCACCGCCGCCGCCGAGGCCGGCGTCCACCTGGTCCTCGGCATCTCCTCGTACGAGGCCAGCGCCGACCGCGTCCAGGTCGACCAGCTCCTCGCCTCCGGCGTCCAGGGCCTGCTGCTCGCCCCGAACTGGACCGCCGCCGACCGCCCCGAGGACCACGCCTGGGTGGCCGAACTCCCCGTCCCCGCCGCCCTGCTGGAACGCCGGCCGGTCTCTGGCAGCCCCGCCGACGCCCTCGACGCGGTCGGCTCCGACCACCGGCACGGCGTCCTGCTCGCCCTGCGCCACCTCGCCGCCCTCGGCCACCGCCGGGTGGCCCTGGCGGCCCGCACCGACACCTGGACGGCCCACCAGGTCCGCCTGGGCTACGCCGAGGCCTGCCGCACGCTCGACCTGCCCGCCGAACCCGTCATCGACGTCCGCACCCTGGCCGACGGCGTCGACGGCGTCGCCCATCGGCTCGCCGCGGCGGTCGCCGACGGCGTCGGCGCCGCGCTCGTGCACAACGACCAGGACGCCCTGCAACTGCTTCCCCTGCTGCGGGCCAGGGGCGTGCGAGTCCCCGAGGATCTCGCCCTGGTCACCTACGACGACGTGTTCGCCGCCCTCGGCGCCCCGCCACTGACCGCCGTGGCCCCGCCCAAACGCGCCGTCGGCGCCGCCGCGGTCGACCTCCTGCTCCGACGCCTGGCCGCCACCGGACCCGCCCTGCCGGTCCACCACCTGGACCTCCTCCCGACCCTGACGGTACGCGAGTCCTCCGGAGCCTGACCGCGGCCGGGCCACTGTGCTACCGAGTCCTCGACGCCATCCAGGACCTGATGCGGCCCAGGACCGGCGAATGCCCCCGTGGGGTCCTGTCCGGCACGGCAGGAGAGCAGGACGTCGGGGCCCTGGGCGCTCTCCCGGCGCAGGATGTGAGCTGCTCCGGCCTTCGTGGAGTCCCTGATGTCTGGGTTTGTTGCGATCCAGGCGTAAGGAGAACCACGAGCAATGCCAGCACCACGCAAGTACCCCGATGAACTCCGCGAGCGCGCCGTACGCGAGTCGCCCATGTGGCCCGCGACCTCGGCATCCACCAGGAGGCCCTGCGGTCCCGGGTCCGGCAGGCCGAGGCCGACGCCGGAGAGCGGGACGACCGCCTCACCACCGTCGAGCGCGACGAGCTGAAGGAACTCCGCAGGGAAGCCGCCGAGTTGAGGCGGGCCAAGGAGATCCTGAAGGCCGCCAGCGTGTTTTTTGCCCAGGAGATCGGCCGTCCCCGGACGAGGCCGAGCAGGTGATCGACCACCTTCGTGACGGCTTCGGGGCCGATCCCGTCTGCCGGGTGCCCGCCGAGGACGAGCATCTTCGACTCGGACGGCAGCACCACGCGACGCCCGAGCTCCCACTCGCGGCACAACCCCGACGTCCGCATCCCGGGGACCACCTCACGGCGGGCACGCACCGCCTGGTCCGACCCCCCTGTGTCCGCCCTGGCCCGGCGGCCGGGGCGGACACAGGGCGCGCCCGTCAGGCGTGGATGCCCTGCCCCGGGGTGAGGATCCCCGCCGGGTCGAAACGCCGCTTCGCCGCCACCACCGACGACCACCGCGCCCCGTAGTGTCGGCCCCAGTCCGCGCCCGTCATCCCCGGGATCGCTCCGATCAGGTAGCGTTTGCCGCCCAGTGCTACCGCTCGTTCGTACAGCCGTCGGTTGCGGGTGAGCATAGCTGCGGTATCCGTGTCGGGGCCGGGGAACGCCAGCAGGTCGAAGTGCCAGCCCACCGGTTCGTCGGGTATCACCGCCAGTGGGCGGGTGAACCGTTTCGCCGTGTACGGGTAGAACAACAGGATCCCCGCTCCCAGATCCTCCGGCGTCAACACCTCCGCCGCCTCCCGCATGAACGTTTCCGCACGCGAGGCCGGCAGGAACAGGCTCAGCCACGGCTTCGGCAGCCCCCAGTACCCGGCCGCCTTCAGGTATCCCGCGAAAGCGTCGACCCGGAACGCGTACTCGCGTACCCCCTGGTCCGTCACCGTCGTCTCACCCGCCGCGCACCGCAGTCCCCGCAGCAGCGCATCCCGGTCCGGTAGCGTCGTGCCGTCGTAGTGTGCCACCGCTTCCACCTTGTACCGCCACCGGGTACCGGCCGTGTCCCGTACCACCTCGCCGACCTGCAGGTCGAACCGTTCCTCGGCCATCAGCCGTTCCTGGTCCGCCAGATACGTGCCCAGGTCGTCGTAGAACAGGTTGAACACCAGTGCCCGTTCCCGTGCCGGTACCAGCCGCACCGTCGCCCGTACGATGATCCCGACCTGACCGCCGCCGGCCAGTACCGCGTCGAACAGTTCCCGGTTGCGTGTCGCGCTGGCCGTCACCAGCTGTCCCTGCCCGGTCACCACGTCGACCGACTCGACCGTGTCCGCCTGCAGTCCGAACCGCTGCACACCACCGCCGATCCCGCCGACACTCAGCGTCCCGCCCACCGACAGGTGCAGATAGTCCGTCAGGCACGGGGGCATCCACCCCTTCGCCAGCGCCGCGTCCGTCAGCCGCGCCCACGTCACACCGGCCTCCACCACGGCCCGCCCCGGGGCGAGGGAGACGATCCGGTCCAGACCCCGGGCGTCGATCGCGACACCGCCGGGCGCACCGGCCTGCCCGTAGCTGGAGTGCGACTCCAACTGCGCCGCGCCGGTGCCGGTGTCCGGGTTCCCGCTCTGTCCGTTCATGGCGACGGGGATCCGGTGGCGGCGGGCGAAGCCGACCACCTCCACGATGTCGCGTACCGATCCGGGGCGCAGTACGGCGCGTGGCGCGGCGTTCACGAGGTGTCCGAAGTCGCCGGCGAACCGGGCGAGTTCAGTGCCTCCGGTGACCATCGTCCCGTCCAGGCGCGGCAGTGCCGCGACTCCCGGCGGCACGCCCGCGCCGGACTCCCCGCCACCGGGGGCACCGGGGGTGCCGGGGGCGAGGGCCCATGTGCGCCCGGCGGTGTTCCAGCCGATCACCGCGGCCGCCGCTCCGGCGAGGAGACCGCGGCGCGGCAGATCCGACCTGCTCATATCAGGATCCTCCGATCAATCGTCAAAGAGGGATTGTTGTACCGCAGCAGGCACCTACCCGCGCAATCCCCGCGTCGCTGAAGCCGCTCCGACCACTCCAGCCGCGCCAGTGCCTCCAGCGCCCGGGCGAGCACCTTCGCCCGGTACGGGGGCCTCGTGAAGCGCCCGCGCCACCCGCCCGGCCTCCTCCAGCAGCGCCCACCGGGCCCGCGGCAGCTTCCGTACCTCGGGCCACTCGCAGGCCCCCATCAGCACGTACGCCAGCTTCGACCCGTACACCCGCGGACTGACCTCCGTCAGCAGCCGGTACACCCACCGTGCATCCGCGCCCGCCTGCGCGGCACCCGCCGGTCGCACGTGGGCAGCAGCGTCTGTGCCTGCCACGTCAGGTCCTGGTCCACCGTCATGTTCCTCCTCGTTCCTTCGCGTCTCTTCCGGGGCCGGGCGGCAGGGCACACGTGCCGGCTTCCGGCGGGCGGGTGCGGGTGCGGGTACGGGGTCGGGGGAGTGGGTGACGATGAGTCCGCGCCTGCCCGCCACTGCCGGGCAAGGCGGAACCGGCGTGCGCTGTGTCCTGTGGTGCGGAGGCGGGTGTCCGGTGTTGTGTGGTGCGGCAGCGTTCTGCCGTGTGGATCCGGGTGTTCGCTGCCGTGTGGTGTGGTCGTGTCCGGGTCTAGCGTGGGCGTCCATGAGGACACCCGTACTGGCCATCTCTCTTGTCTCCCTCGTCTGTCTTGTGACGGGCGCCGCCCCGGCCGCCGCCGGGCCCTTACCGGACGCGAACGGACCCGGTTGCGGCGACCACCGTGCCGTGGCGCATGCACTGGAGCGGCTCACCGGCGAGTACCGGCTGGCCGGAGCGGTCGTGGAGGTGGCCGATCCCGTCTGCGGACGCTGGAGCCTGGCCTCCGGCCGGGCCGACCTGGACACCGGGCGCCCGGCGAGTGCCGGGGACCGTCTGCGGATCGGCAGCATCACGAAGACGTTCACCGCGACCGTGGTCCTCCAGCTCGTCGACGAGGGCCGGCTCTCCCTCGACGCCACCGTCGACGACTACCTGCCCGGACTGGTCCGCGGCAACGGCTACGACGGCCGCACCATCACGGTGCGCCAGCTCCTCCAGCACACCAGCGGCCTGCCCGACCACGCCGACGCGTTCGCCACCGCCGACACCGACTGGCTGCGCCACCACGACTTCACGCCCAGGGAACTCGTCGAGGCGGCGCTGCGGCTTCCCCCTCCCGCCACCACCTGGCACTACTCGACCACCAACTATGTCCTGGCGGGTCTGCTGATCGAGCGGGTCACCGGCCGCAGTTACGAGAGCGAGACGGAGCGGCGGATCATCCGGCCGCTGGGGCTGCGTGACACCTACTGGCCCGGTGGCTCCGAGGTCATCCGCGGGCGGCATTCCCACAGCTACTTCACCGTCGAGCGGGACGGTGCGGCGGTGCGGGTGGACGGTACCCGCTGGAACACCTCCGCGGGCGGCGCGGGCGGCGCGCTCGTCTCCACGCCCTCCGACGTCAACCGTTTCCTCGACGCCCTGCTCGGCGGGCGGCTGCTGTCCCCGCGGCAGCTCGCCCGGATGCGGGACACGGTGCCCGGCGATCCCGGCCGGCTGGGCCCGGGCGGCCGTTACGGACTCGGGCTGATCACCTCCCCGCTGTCCTGCGGCGGGCAGTGGAGCGGTCACACCGGGTCGACCCGGGCCGGGCACCACGCCATCACCGCGATGGCGCCCGGCGGCCGCCACCTGACGGTCGCCGTCAACGAGACCCCGACCACCGAGGAGAGCGTCGCCGCCTTCGTCGCCGTCGTGGACACCGCCCTGTGCGAACCCCCGGCACGGCACCCGGCCTAACGCCCGGCACAGCGCCCGGCCGGGCCCACGGACCCGGCGCGGGCCCGGTGCGGCACCGGCTGACGGGGCGTCGCGGGCGGGGGCCTGTCGTCAAACCTCCCGCCTGCGCGCCGACGCCCCCAGCTTTCGGCCGGGAGGTGCCCCCACCGCATCGCGTCCCTCCTCCGCCCTTGCGATGCACGCATCCCAGCGTCGTCACGCCCGCCCTCCGGGCGGACGACGGGGGCTAGCCTTGGTGTCATGTTCGTTCTGGAGCTGACCTGTACCGCTTCCCTGGATCGCGTCGACGCCGCGCTCGCGCGGCACGTCGACTGGTTGCGCGAGCACTACGAGGCGGGCACGTTCCTCGCTTCCGGCCGTAAGGTGCCCCGTGACGGCGGTGTCATCATCGCGGTCGGCGGGGACCGGGCGGCGGTCGAGGAGCTCACCCGTACCGACCCGTTCGCCCGTGAGGGCCTGGCCTCGTACCGGGTCACGGAGTTCCTCGCCACCACCACCGCCCCCGCCCTGGACGCCCACCGCCAGCAGCCGCCCGCCTGACACCCGCCCGGACTCTGCCCGGGCCCCTGCCCGGGCCCCGTCCGGACTCTGTCCGGGTCCGGGCCTGGTGTGCTGTGGTGCCCCGTGCGTTGGGTGGGGTCGTGTGCTGGTTACGATCGGTGAGCGCGGGGGAAGGATGCGCGGGGCCGTGGGGGCCACGCGTGCGGGCAGGGAAACTGGCGGGAGAAGACGTATGGCACACGCACGGGCCGGACAGCCGGCGCAGCCGGGTGATCTGGTGGATGTCGCGCGGCTGGTGACGGCGTACTACGCGTTGCATCCGGATCCGCAGGAGCCGGGGCAGCGGGTGGCGTTCGGTACCTCGGGGCACCGCGGGTCGTCGCTGGACGCGGCGTTCAACGAGGACCATATCGCCGCGACCACGCAGGCGATCTGTGAGTACCGGGCGGAGCAGGGGGTCAGTGGTCCGTTGTTCCTCGGTGCGGACACCCACGCGCTGTCCGAGCCGGCGAGGGTGACCGCGGTGGAGGTCCTGGCGGCCAACGGTGTGAGTGTGCTGCTGGACAGCGCGGACGGTTACACCCCGACTCCGGCTCTCTCGCACGCGGTCCTTGCCCACAACCGCCGTCATCCGCAGGCGCTGGCGGACGGTATCGTGGTGACGCCTTCGCACAACCCGCCGCGTGACGGCGGGTTCAAGTACAACCCGCCCAGTGGCGGCCCGGCGGGCTCGGAGGCCACCGGGTGGATCCAGGACCGTGCCAACGCCCTGATCCGTGAGGGTCTGCGCGGGGTCAAGCGGGTGCCGTACGCCCGCGCGCTGGCGGCGGCGACCACCGGCCGCTACGACTACCTCACCGCGTACACCGAGGATCTGGTGTCGGTGCTGGATCTGGACGCGGTGCGGGCGGCGGGCCTGCGGATCGGTGCGGACCCGCTGGGCGGGGCGTCGGTGGCGTACTGGGGGCGGATCGCCGAGACGCACCGCCTGGACCTGACGGTGGTCAACCCCCTGACGGATCCCACCTGGCGGTTCATGACGCTGGACTGGGACGGCAGGATCCGGATGGACTGCTCCTCGCCCTTCGCGATGGCCTCGCTGATCGGGCGCCGTGACGAGTACGCGATCGCCACGGGCAACGACGCGGACGCCGACCGGCACGGCATCGTCACCCCGGACGGGGGCCTGATGAACCCCAACCACTACCTGGCGGTGGCCGTCGACTACCTCTACCGTCACCGCGGCGAGTGGCCCTTGGACGCGGCGGTCGGCAAGACGCTGGTGTCCTCCTCGATGCTCGACCGGGTCGCCGCCGACCTGAAGCGCGAGCTGGTGGAGGTGCCGGTGGGCTTCAAGTGGTTCGTCGACGGGCTGCTGGAGGGCTCGATCGCCTTCGGTGGCGAGGAGTCGGCCGGGGCGTCGTTCCTGCGCCGCGACGGCGGGGTGTGGACCACCGACAAGGACGGCATCCTGCTCGCGCTGCTGGCTTCGGAGATCACCGCGGTCACCGGCCGCACCCCCAGCCAGTACTACCAGGACCTGACCGCCCGTTTCGGTACCCCCGCCTACGCCCGGGTGGACGCCCCCGCCGACCGCGGGCAGAAGGCGCTGCTGGCCCGGCTGTCGCCGGAGCGGGTACGCGCCGGTGAACTGGCCGGCGAGCCGGTCACCGCCGTCCTGTCGCACGCCCCGGGCAACGGCGCGGCCATCGGCGGCATCAAGGTCTGCACCGAGAACGCCTGGTTCGCGGCCCGCCCCTCCGGCACCGAGGACGTGTACAAGATCTACGCCGAGTCCTTCCACGGCCCGGAGCACCTCGCCCGGGTCCAGGACGAGGCACGCCAGCTCGTCGGCGAGGTCCTCACCGGCCCCACCACCTGACACCCCCCCGCCCGGGCCGCCGAACCGGGCGGCCGCCCGCACGGGACGCCCGGCCGGAACCCCCGGCCGGGTGTCCCGTGCCCGTGGCGGGGCGGTCTCGCCCGCTCCTGCCGGAACCGCCGCGCGGGCAACAGCCCGCGGTGGCGGCCGACAGGTGTCGTACCCCCGGGTCCCACGCCCCGTGGGCGGCCGGCACGCCCGGGTCCCGCGTCCTGCGGTCGGCCGCACGCCCGTGAACACCCCCGGTCGGCACACCACCCCGCCGTCATCAACCCCCCGTCATCACCTCCCCGGTGACCGGCCCCTGTCGGCGGCCCCGGCCCGGTCGCCGTCACGGACCGCACCCCCCGCCCCCCCCGCTGCCCCCGGCCACCCCTCCCGGCGTCGTGACGCAGATCACGGCGGGCGCAGAACCCGCGCGCCGTGTCCGGCGTCTGGCTGGTGTGAGATCACGCAGGAGAACACCGGACGGGCTGGACGAGGAACACCTCTTGCGGCTGGTGGCCAGAGGCGACCGCGGGGCGTTCGACGAGCTGTACCGGCGTACGGCGCCGTGGCTGGCGGTGCGGCTGCGCCGCCGTTGCGCGGACGAGCAGATCGTCGCGGAGGTCATGCAGGAGACCTATCTGGCGGTGTGGCGCGCGGCGGGCGCGTTCGCCGGCAGCGCGGTCGGCGGGTCGGCCGTCGGGTGGCTGTGGACGATCGCGGCTCGCCGTCTCGTCGACGCGTTCCGGCGCCGCGCCCACCACGCCGAGCCGCCCGTCGCCGCCGCGGAACGGGCGGTGGTGCCCGCGGCGGAGGAGGAGGCACTCGCCAAGGCTGTCGGCGGCGACGTGGGTGATGCCCTGCGGCGCCTGGCGCCGGAACTGCGACAGGTACTGCAGGCCACGGTCCTCGACGGGCTCTCCGTCCGGGAGACCGCGGTCCTGCTCAGACTGCCCGAAGGCACGGTCAAGACCCGTGCCCGCCGGGCCCGGATCGCGATGCGGGAGGCGCTGGCATGAGCGGGGAACACGCGTCGGGGCGGCTGATCGACGACTACGCGCGCGGTGACACGGCGATGGCCGCGGACACGGTCTGGGCGCTGGAGGCCCACCTGGAGACGTGCGCGCCGTGCCGTGGCCGCCTGGCGGCCAGCGTGGCCACCGGGGTACCCGGCGTCGCCGCGCTCGTCGACACCGTCCGGGCCGGTCTGGAACCGCAACTGGACGCGGCCGTGCCGGCACCCGCGCGCCGCCGCCCGAGGTGGGTGTCGGCGTGGCTGACACCGGTGATGACCCCGTGGCTGGCGATGACCGCCGCCGTCACCCTGATGGCGCTGCTGCTGGACGCGGTCGCGCCGGCGAGGGTCTTCGGCGACGCCTCACCCGTGCTGCTGATCGCGCCCGTGCTGCCGCTGTGCGGCGTCGCCGCCTCGTGGTCGCGCGCCCTGGACCCGGCACACGAACTGACGGCCTCGACCGCCCGGGCCGGCCTGCCCCTGCTCCTGCGGCGCACCACGGCGGTCCTCCTCGTCGTCCTGCCCGGGCTCCTGCTGGGGGGGTGGCTGACCGGGACCATGACGGCCGCCCAGTGGCTGCTGCCCTCCCTGGCCTTCACCTCCACCGCCCTGGCCCTGGGCAGCGTGATCGGCCCCGCCCGCGCCGCCACCGCCCTGGCGGCCGCGTGGGGCGCCGTCGTCGTGGCACCCGCCTGGGCCACCGGCCGCACCCCCTACGCCCTGCAACTCGCCCTGCAGCCGGACCGGCTGCCCGTATGGGCACTGCTCCTCGCGCTGGCCACCGCCGCCGTGATCGCCCGCAGGAACGCGTACTCAACGCTGTGAAACCACCACTGACCCCCGAAAGGCACCACCGCATGACACCCGTGACGAGCGCGGCCGACACCGCGCCGAAGACCTACGCCTGGGAGATCCGCGCCGGCGCCCTGAAAGTGCGCGCCGCACGCAAGAAGACGGCCGTCGACGGGCTCGACCTCTGCCTGGGCACCGGTACCCACGGCCTCCTGGGACCCAACGGGGCGGGAAAGACCACCCTGATCCGGGCACTGGCCACCGTGCTGCCCCCCGCCGGGGGCGAACTGGAACTGCTCGGCACCCCGGTGGGCCGGGTGGGCGACCACCGGGCCCTGCGCCGCCGCATCGGCTACCTGCCGCAGGACTTCGGCTACTACAAGCGCTTCACGGTACGCGAGTTCGTCGAGTACATGGCCTGGCTGAAGGAGGTCCCGAAGACGGACATCCCCGCGGCCGTCCAGCGCGCCGTGGAACGCGTGGGCCTGGCGGACCGCGCCGACCACCGGATGAAGACCCTGTCCGGCGGCATGGTGCGCCGCGCCGGCATCGCCCAGGCCATCGTCAACGACCCCGCCCTGCTGCTGCTGGACGAGCCGACGGCCGGCCTGGACCCGGCACAGCGGCTGCGCTTTCGCGAACTGCTGCAGGAACTGGGCCGCGAGGCCTGCGTGGTCGTCTCCACCCACCTGGTCGAGGACGTCGCGGCGGCCTGCTCCGACGTGGTGCTCTTCGCCGACGGCCGCCTCGTCTTCCAGGGCACACCGGACGATCTGGCCGCGGCGGGCGGCACCGAGCACCCGGGCGACAGCCCCCTGGAGCGCGGCTACTCGGCGCTGCTGAGCACCCGCGGCCGGCAGGCAGGCACCTGGTGAACACACGTGTCCTGCGTACCGAGCTGAAACGCTCCGTCGCCCCGTGGGCCGGCGTCGTCGTCCTGGGCGGCAGCCTGGCGTTCCTCTGCCTGATCGACGGAATGTGGTGGCGGGGTGCCGCCGCGTGGACGGCCCAGTGGACGTCGATGGCGCTGACGACCCGGTGCATGCTGGCCTTCATGTGGCCACTCGCGGCGGGCTTCGGGGCGGTGCACGGGCTGCGTGATTCCCGCTCACGGATGACCGAACTGCTGACGACCACACCACGGCCGCCCTGGCACCGCGCGGCACTGCCGGTCGGCGCGACGGCGATCACACTGGCGTCGGGCTTCGGCCTCCTCGTCCTGGTGGGCGCGGTCCAGGTGGCGCTCGGCCCTGCCACCTACACGCCGCCGTCCTGGCCGGTGATCTCGCTGGTGGCGGTGCTGGCCCTGGTCGCGGGGGCCGTGTTCGGCATGGGCGTCGCGCGGGCCCTGCCCTCCGTGTTCACCCCGCCGCTCCTGGTGGTGCTCTTCCTGGCGGCGACCGTCTTCCTGCGGCTGTTCACCGACGGGGCACTGCCGTCGGGTCACCTGCCGAACCGGCTCTGCCTGCTGTCCCCGGTGACCGAGATGCCACGGCAGATGCTGCTGACCCTGTCCGGCGCCGTGGACTTCGGCCAGACGCTCTGGCTGCTCGGCCTGCTCGCCACCGGCTTCGCACTGCTGATCGCCGCGACCCGCCGGGCCCGGCTCCTCGCGGTGGCCCCCGTCCTGGCCGGCGCGGCCCTGGCCCTGCTGATCCTCCCGGCGGCCGCGCGCGACACCTACGTCGTCGACAAGGCCGCCGCCACCCTGGTCTGCGACGGCCCGGTGTGCGTGACGCGGGCGCACCGCTCACACCTGCCCGAACTCGCCCCGCGCGGCAGGGAAGCGCTGCGCGTGCTGCACGACGCCCTGGGCGACCGGGCGCCGGTCTCGGTGCGGGAGGAGACCACGCTGCGCGCGATCGCCGGCGAACGCGAACTCTCCGGCGACGTGGTGCTGATCGACTTCGACGACCCACTGCTCACCGGGGCGGCGGGGCCGGAACTTACCCGCCGGCTGGTCGCCCAGGGTCTGGCACCGAACTGCCGACCGCGTACCGTCTGGGAGGGCGGGGGGCTGGCCGGCGTCCCGGTCCAGAGCATCGTTGCGAGCTGGGCCCTCGGCGATCACGAACTCCGGCCGCTGCGGGAGCCGGAGGCCGACGAGTACGCGCGCCGTGCCTGGGCGGACGCCGAAGCCGCCTGGGAGAAGCTGACGGCCCTGCCTCCGGCCGAGCAGCGCTCGCGGATCGCCCAGGTGCACGGCGCCGCGCTCTCCTGCGCGGACACGCAGCTTGCGGTGCTGGCGGGGGAGGCGTCGCGATGAGGTGGCTGATGCTGTACGCGCGTTCACGGCAGGTGCCCGCCTCGGCCGCCGCGGTCCTGCTCGTCGCGTCGGCGGTGTGGGCCTTCAACCGGGGCGGCCCGGGCCCGATGGACCTGGGGATCGCGGTCCTGGTCCTGGCCGCGAACGTGGCGGCCGCCTCCGTCGGGCTCGGCGGGCAGGACGCCGCGCTGGAGCGGACGGCCGCGATCCGGTGGGCACCCCGGCGGGCGGCGCACGTGCTGCTGACCGGCGCGGCCGCCGGTGCGGCGCTGCTGGCGGTCCAGACGGCGGGAGCGGAGCTCGCCCCCGCCTGGGTCGTCGTCCGAGACAGCGCGGGCCTGGCCGGCCTGGCCGCGCTCGGTGCGGTGCTGTGCGGGGCGCAGTTCGCGTGGACCCTGCCGACCGGCTGGCTCGCGTACGCCCTCCTCGTCCCGGCGCTGCGCGGCACCGCGGGAGAGGTGGCCAGCTGGATGATCTTTCCCTCCGGTACGGCGGCGGCCACTGGTACGGCGTGGGCCCTGCTGGTGACCGGTACCGCGGTCTACGCCGTGGCAGGACCGCGACGGTAACGGGCCCGCCCGCCCCGTGCCCCGGTCGGCACGGCGCGGCCTGCCGGGTACCGGACGGTCTGCGGCAGCGGCACCTTTCCTCCAGCGGGGGTTGTCGCCTCTTGGGGGTCCGGCCGCCCGGCAGGCCGGTCCGCGGACGGTCGGCCCCGCGCCGCCGCACGGCCGACCACACGGGAGGGCACGCGGCGGGCCTTTCCCGGCAGGCGGTGCCCCGCTCCGAGAGGCCGCCATGACAGCACCCGGGGCGGGGGTTCGAGGGGTGGCCTCCTGAAGCCCCCCGGAGCGCGGACCCTGCCGGTCCCGCGTGGATCGCGACCACCCTTTATCCGTTCGTCCTGCTGGCGGGTGTCGGCGCAGTGCTCCAGCGAAGGGATTCCTGAGACCCGGTTCCACCGGGTCGAGGTGATACCGGGAGAGGGAGGCCCGCGCGCCTCCCTCTCCCGTCGGCCGTCAGCCGACTCCGGCGTACGAATGCTTGCCAGTCACGAAGATGTTGACGCCGTAGTAGTTGAAGAGAATGCAGAGGAAGGCGGCCAGCGCCAGATACGCGGCCTTCCGTCCCTTCCAGCCACTGGTGGCACGCGCGTGGAGGTAGGCCGCGTACGCGATCCAGGTAATGAAGGACCACGTCTCCTTGGGGTCCCACTCCCAGTACTTTCCCCATGCCGCCTCGGCCCAGATGGCGCCCGCCACGATGGTGAAGGTCCACAGAGGGAACACCACGGCGTTCATCCGGTACGAGAACTTGTCGAGGGTTGCCGCGGCCGGCAGACGTTCCCAGACATGTGCCGAAGTCCCCCATGGGCCGTCCGGCCGGCCGGAAGCGCGCCGGCTCTCGTACGAATCCTTTCCCAGGAACAGTAACGTCGCCGCGAAAGCGGTGGAGAAGGCGCCGGCGCACGCTGTCGCAGCAGTGACGTGAATGGCCAGCCAGTAGGAGCGCAGGGCCGGTACCAGCTGCTCTGTGTCCGTGTACAGCACGGTCACCGCGCGGCCGATATGCCCCGGGTGGCAACCCCGCCGACGTGGAGCAGCGCCCCCAGCACAGCGAGGGAGACGCCGATCCGGCCGGCGAGGTCACCCCTGGCACTCGTCCCCGCCGCACCGGGCCCGTCTGTTCCGCCGCCGTCCCCTCGGCCCGATGTCACGCTGGCGGCTCCTGCACCGGCCAGAAGAGGGCGGACGAGGGTGGTGGTTCCCCCATCGGACGAGGCAACGGTCACCGCTACCTCGCGGCGCGCGGCCCTCTCCGGGGCGGTAACCGCGTCAGCGAGGCCGGTCTGCTCGGCCGAGCGACGCGCGACCGAGCCCGAGCTGCCGAAAGTCCACTCGAAGATGTGAGCAAACATGGCCAGGAGGTACACGGATACCGCAGAGTAGATCAAAACATTGGAAAAGCGGGCGAGTTGAAGGTCAACTGTTGCAGCCAAGCTCACCATAGGCTCCCTGAATAGCAGTCAAAGAGCGGGCAGGTCCAGGTGGTTGCCCGCCGCTCCGAGGTGATTCTTGCACGCACCCCCGGGTGCCCATGCGGCGCCTCCTCGTTCGTCGAAGATGCTCAACTCGTTGATGCTGTAAGATAATTGATTTTTACTCTGCTGATTCCGTGACCGGGTCCGTCCGGCGGATCGTGCGGCCCGCCCTCTGTCGCCCCACCCGCCATGGGGGCTCGCCGCCGGAAGACGCCTGGGTCGGCGCGACGATCCGGATGTGGATCGCGACCGTGGAAGCGACCGGACCGCCCGGTACAGGAGCCGGGCCGACCTCTTCTCGCTCTACCCCTCCTGGCCCCGGGACCGTGTCCGGCGGCGTCTGAGCGCCGGCGGCCCGGGGGGCCTCCGGCCTGTCGTGCGGGGGCTTCCCGGGCCGCCCGGAACGGATCGTGAACCCCCGCCGCCCTGTCCTTCGGGCCGGCACGCCCCGGGGGCGGGGGCTCAGGGCCCGGTGAACGGGCCCTGCTTGACGAAGCGCCGCAGGCCGCGGGCGAACGCCTCGGCCTCCCCGGGGGGCCAGGAGGCGAGGGTGGCGGTGATCCGCCCGGCCAGGCGCCGGCGCATCACCGACACGGCGTCGTGCCCGGCCGGGGTGAGGGCTAGCAGGGTGGCCCGCTGGTCGCCGGGGTCGGCCTCGCGGCGCAGCAGCCCGGCGGCCTCCAGGCGGGAGGCACGCCGGCTGACACCGGAGCGGTCGAGGTCGATCTCGGTGGCGAGTTCGGCGGCGCTGCGCGCCCCGGTGCGGGCCAGGCCGCTCAGCACGGGGTAGGTGGCCTCGTCCACGGCCTCGCCCAGGCCCTCGGTCAGCTGCCGGTACAGGTAGGTGCGGGTGCCGCGCTTGAGCAGGAGGGCGAGGGCGTCGGCGACGGTGTCCCCGGGAGTGGTCGAGGGCGAGGGGCCGGGGGAGGGGGTCCGGGTGCCAGGGGTGTGTGCGGGGTCCACCCCCCGATCGTAGCGTGCGTGGCGCACGCGTTCCTCGGGTAGGGTGCGAGAAGCGTGCGTAACGCACGCATTTTTCCGCCGTCCGCCCGCCGCCCGCCCGCCCGCCGCAGGCCCTATGGCCGGGCGGCGGGGGCGGGGGTGGGTGTGGCCGGGGTGGAGGTGGACGGGTGGGTCTGGTTCTCTCCGCGGGTGGTGGCTGCGGCGGTGGCTGTGGCCGTCAGGGCGAGGGCGGTGGCCGCGAGCGGGAACCAGCGTTCGCCCAGTAGTGCGATGGATGCGCTGCCGGCTGCGCCGCCGGCGGCGGTGCCGAGGTAGAGGGCGCTGCTGTTGAGGGAGATCAGCAGGGGTGCGTTGGCCGGGTCGATCGAGGCGAGCCGGTGTGGCAGTGCCACCGACACGGCCCAGCCGGCCAGTGGGGTCACCGCCGCGTATGTGAGCGCGCCGGGCATGCTGGCCGACGCCCAGGGCAGTGCGGTGAATGCGGCTGCCGCCACCGTCGAGCCCCACAGCAGTACCCGCCGCACGCCGATCCGGTCCACCAGACGCCCGCCGAGCCAGCTGCCCGCCACCGAGGCCAGGCCCGAGACCAGCAGGACCAGGCTCAGCCGCTCGGAGCGCCCGCCGGTGGCCGGGGCGACGGCGGTGGCCAGGTAGATGTAGACCGACTGGAAGGCGAGGAAGAACACCAGTGTGGTCGCGGCCGCGCCCAGCACCCGGCGTTCGCCCAGTGGGGCCAGCCGGGCCCGCAGTCCGGGTGCGGCGGCGGGCGCGGGCAGGCCGCGCAGCAGCAGCGCCAGTCCGGCGAACGCGGCCGCCCCCAGTGCGGTGACCAGCCACATCGTCAGCCGCCAGTCGGAGCGCCCGACCCAGGTGCCCAGCGGCACGCCCAGCGCGGTGGCCACCGTCATCCCGCCCAGTACCGTGGCCAGTGCCCGCCCGCGCCGCTCGGGGCCCACCAGTGTGGTGGCCACCGCGTTGGCGGTCGGGGTGTAGAGGGCGGCCCCGGCCGCCGCCAGCACCCGGGTGGCCAGCAGGAACCCGTAGCCGGGCGCGAGCGCGCTGAGCGCGTTGGCCGCGGTGAACACGGCCAGCGCGCTCAGCAGCAGCCGCCGGCGGGGCCAGCGGGCGGTCAGCGCGGCGAGCAGCGGTGCCAGCAGCGCGTACGCGAGCGCGAACACGGTGACCAGCTGGCCCGCCGCCGGGACGGAGACCCCTAGATCGCCGGCGACCGGGCCGAGGATCCCGGCGATCACCATCGAATCGGTGCCCATGGCGAAGGTGCCGAGGGCGAGCAGGAGCAGGCGTACGGGCATGGGTTCCCCCCTGTTGGACGAACGGGCAACAGTTTGACGCTCGTCAAACATTAGGGATTGGTGGATGATTGTCAAACCATCGCGCACCACCACCGCGCCGCGGGGAGCCGCCGCAGGAGCCACAGGAGGACGACCGGCCATGGAAGACGAACGGCTGCCCCAGCCCGACAGCGACGGCATCGACCTGGTCGCGGTGCTGCACGCCCTCGGCGACCCCGTCCGGATGCGCCTGCTCGCCTCCTACGCCGACGGCGCCGAGCACTCCTGCGACCCCCGCCACCTCGGCCTGGACCACCTCCACAAGTCGACCGTCTCCCATCACATGCGGGTCCTGCGCGAGGCCGGCGTCACCAGCACCCGTGTGGCCGGGCGCAACCGTTTCGTGAGCCTGCGCCGCGCCGACCTCGACGCCCGCTTCCCCGGCCTCCTCGACGCCCTCCTGGCCTCCCTGGCACCCGCCGAACCCCCGGCCGCCGCCGAGCCCGCCGGGGAGCCCCGCACGCCGTGAGCCCCCGGCCCGGGCCACCGGTCAGGCCCGGCCCGCCGGCGCCCACCGCCCCGCCCGCACACCGCCCCGCCCCGGCCGCGCGGGCCGGCCCCGCCCCCGGGGTGGCCGTCGCGCCGGCCCGGCGACGCCCCGCACCCCCTCGCATCGCACCACAGGCCTATGTCCCGGGTCGTACCCGCCGCCCCGATCCCCGGCCGTGGCCGGACGCGCCCGCCCCCGCACCCCGGGCACGGTGGAACCCGCACCACGCGCCAGCCACCCCGAGGACAGACCACCATGACGACCCGTCACCACAGGCCCGAGCGGACCCTGACCGCCGCCCTGCTCGCCGCCACCGCCCTCCTGACCACCCTCCCCACCACCACCGCCACCGCCGCCGCTGCGGCATCCGTACCCGCCGGGGCCGTGTCGATCCAGCTGGCCCTGCCCCCGCCCACCGGACCCCACCCCGTCGGCACCACCACCCTGCACCTGACCGACCCCACCCGCCCCGACCTCTGGGCCCCCACCCCCCGGCCCCGCGAACTCAAGACCCAGCTCTGGTACCCCGCCACCACCACCGCCGGCCACCCTGCCGCCCCCTGGGCGACCCCCGCCGAAACGGCCCACCTGGAATCCGACTACCTCGGCGCCCCCGCCGGCCGCCTCACCTGGCCGCTCACCCACGGCCACCAGGACGCCCCCGCCGACCACACCACCCGCCACCCCGTCGTCCTCTACTCACCCGGCTCACGCGGCGACCGCGGCTTCGACACCGCCCTGGCCGAGGAACTCGCCTCCCGCGGCTACATCGTCGCCGCCATCGACCACACCTTCGACTCCGGCGAGGTCGAATTCCCCGGCGGACGCCTCGAAGTCCGCAACACCGCCGCCGTCCACGCCATGACCGATGCCGGCATCGTCGCCTACCGCGCCGCCGACACCCGCCTCGTCCTGGACCGGCTGACCGCCCTCGCCGCCACCGGCACCAGTCCCGACGCCGGCCACCGTCCCCCGCCCCCCGGCCTCGCCGCCGCCCTCGACCCCGCCACCGTCGGCATGTTCGGCCACTCCATGGGCGGCGCCACCACCCTGCAGACCCTCCACGACGACCCCCGCGTCCAGGCCGGCGCCAGCCTCGACGGCCCCGTCTTCGGCGCCCCCGCCACCGACGGCCTGGCCCGGCCCGTCCTGCTCATGAGCTCCGCCTGGGACAGCCCCGCCCGCGACGCCATGTGGGACACCTTGTGGCCCGAACTCACCGGCTGGCGACGCCAGTTGAACCTCACCGGCTCCGGGCACCTGTCCTACACCGACTTCGAGCTCCTGCTGCCCCGGGCCCGGCCCGCCATCGCCTGGACCGCCGCCGACCTCGACCACTTCCTCGGCACCGGCGACGGCCCGCACGCCATCACCGCCCAACGCGCCTACCTGGCCGCCTTCTTCGACCTCCAGCTGCGCCACCGTCCAACCGTCCTGTTCGACGGCCCGTCACCGCGCTACCCCGAGATCGTCCTCCAGCGCTGAACCGGCCCGGGGCCGCCCGCCCGGACCACGGACGGGCGGCCCCGGCACACCCCGCTCAACCCCCGCGAACGGCTCGGCCCAGCGCCGCCACGTCCGCACGCAGCTGCGGCAGCGACGCGTACATCACCCCGCCCGGGCAGTCGGTGGCCAGCCAGTCCCGGTGACCGCTGATCATGTCCACCGGCCTGGTCACCCCGTTGACGGGATTGACGAACGTCGTGTGCGCCCGCGGGTCCAGCCCGTGCGCCCGGGTCAGCGCGCCCAGCAGCACCGTCAGCGAACGCCGGGCCGCTCCGGTCGGCGCCTGCCCGCTCAGCGTGCCCAGCAGCGCGATGCCCAGGTTCCCCGAGTTGAAGCCCGAGGTGTGGAACGCCGTCACCACGTTCCCGGCCGCGTCGTGTGCCGGGATGCCGTCATCGCCCGACCAGCGGCCCTCGTAGACCCGCCCGGCCTCGTCGATCAGGAAGTGGTAGCCGATGTCGCCCCAGTCCAGGGTCACCGCGTGGTACTCGTAGACCGCCCGCACACTCGCCGCCGGGTCCGGGTCGGCGTTCACGGTGTCCGTGTGGTGCACCGTCAGCGTCTGCAGCGGGTAGTACTTGACGGGGGAGTTCTCCACCCCGTCCTTGAACCGCTTCGACTCGTCCGCACCCCACGCGGCTCGCGACAGGTACTCCACCCCGCAGAACGACAGCGGACCGGCCACCGCACGGGCCTGCGCGCGCACCGGCCCGTGCGCCGTGTCGATCGCGGCGCTGCGCACCCGGGAGGCGCCGTCGGGCAGGTGCAGGTCGTAGCCGTCCGCGCCGCCGGCGGCGACCAGCGCGCCCGCGCCGGCGCTCTCGTGTCCGTCCGGGCCGCCGGCGCAGCCGGCCGGCAGCGGCTGCCACGGGCCGGTCTCGCCGGCGCGGTGGAAGCGGATCGAGGCGCCGCGGCGCGGCCCCTGCCAGCTCACGGCCGCGTAGCGGATCGGGAAGCCGGCCCGTACCCGGGTGGCGGCCGTCCCGGCCGGCGAGATGGCCCGGGTCTGCGGCACACCGCCCGCGAGCCCGCCGCCCGCGGCGCCCGGGGTCCCGGCGGCGGCGGCGGGCGCGGCGGCGGCGGACGCGGCGGGGGTGACGGCGAGGGCGACGGCGCCGGCGCCTATCGCCCCCAGGACGGTGCGCCGGGGCAGGGCGGGCTGGGCTTGGGGCATGGGCAGTCCTGTTCTGCGCGGGCCGAAACCGGCACGCGGGAGGCCACGGCCCGCAACCGGGGACGCCGTCCCCCCGGTGACGGTCGATCAGTACCCGAATCTACCCGCGGAAACGCTACTGCGGGTTCCGCTTTGCCGGACGTTCACCGAAGTGCCCCGTCGCCCGCTCCCGGCGGGGGCGGGCGGACCGTGCCGCCTGCCCCCCGGGGGCACGGTCAGTTGCAGGAGGGGCAGGGCGCGCACCGCTGGACCTGGACGTTGTCCACGACCGGTCCGGCGGCGCTGTTGGGGGTGGTGCTGGCGAACGCCAGCGTGGTGGCGGCGCTGGTCGCCACGAAGGTGAACTGGCGGGTCACGTAGCCCATGGCGGCCCGGTTGCGGCCGGCGGTGTTGAAGGTGAAGTCCTGGAAGTCCTGGCCGTCGACGAGGGCCTGGCCGGTCTTCACCGCCGGTGCCGCCTCCGGGTTGCCCGCGAGGGAGTACGTCACGGTGTAGGCCGCCCCCGGCACCGTGGTGAAGGCCTGGGAGACGGACCCGGGGGCGGAGCCGTTGAGGTCGACGGACTGGTCGCCCTCGGCGGCCTGCCAGAATCCGGCGCCGATCAGGTCGACCGATCCGCTCGTGACCTGCCAGGGCCCGATGGTCTGCCCCGCCACGAGCTCCTGGAAGGTGTTGGCCGCCACCTTGGGGGTCTCGAAGCTGCCGTCGTCGAAGCGGCTGAGGGCGGCCAGGCGGCCGCTCGGACCGGCGGCGTGGGCCGGCAGCGCCGTCGCGGCGGTGCCGGCGGCGAGCAGGACGGCGGTGACGGCAGCGGCGCAGGCGCGCGAGGTCAGCATGGGATCCTCCCAGGTGGAAGCCGTACGAGAGCCTGAAGTCGGCTGAACAGCGCACATCCTGCGGCCTGCCGGGAGACGGGGCCAAGACCGGTGCGCCGGCGCCTCGTGGTGCGGGGCGCCACCGGTGGGCTCTCACACGCCGGTTTGGCCACCCGCCGCCCGCCACCGGCGGCGCGGGGCCGGCGACCGAGGCCCCGGGGCGGGCGTTCTTCCGCCCGCACCACCGGGGCCCCGGTAGCGCGCCGGCGACGCGTACGCCCCGCCCGCGCCTCCAACACCCCCGGCCACGCGGACCGGGAGCCCCGGGAAGTCCCGGGCCGCGGCGACGCCTGCCGGAACGCAGCGCCGCGGCCGGGCAGTGCCACGGCCGCCCGCGCCCCGGCCACGCGGGCGCGGTGTCCTGCCGGGCCGCGCCCGGTCCGTGGCCGGGGCGGCCCGTAGCCGGGCCCGGGGCCATGTCGGTGCGTTCGGCGCGTTCGGTGTGTTCGGTGTGTCCGGGGGGCGGGCGGCCGTGTGGCCGTCCGCCCCCGGGCCTGTCGTGGGGCGGTGTCAGAGGGTGCCGGTGAGGGCGGTGCCGGTGTGGTTGCCGGTGATCCCCTGGAGGTTGAGGGCGGTGACGGGGTTCCAGCCGCCGTCGGCGAGGCGGGCGGTGGTCAGGACGCGGTTGTCGTTGGTGACGACCGCGAACTGGACGTCCTGGTCGACGGGTGCCGCGCTGATGGAGGTGGCGGTGACCTGGCCCAGGACGCCGCTCAGGGAGCGGAAGGGCTGCCAGGTCTGGTTCGGGAACCAGATGGTGTGGTACTGGTTGGCGCCGTTGTCGGTGAGGACGGCGACGTTGACGGCGTCGCCCTGGCGGGCCATGGCGACGGAGGTCACGGGACCGGTGGCGCCGGCCTCGGAGGCCACCGCTCCCCAGCCGCTCCAGGTCCCGTCGCCGGTGCGCCGGGTGTGGTAGAGCTTCCCGTCCGCGACGGCGGCGACGTGCAGGTCGTTGCCCACGCCGGCGGCCGCGACGGTGGTGATGCCGCTCAGCGGTCCGGTGGCGCCGAAGACCGGGCCGAAGCCGGCCCAGGTCCCGTTGGCGAGGCGGACGGTGTGGAAGACCTGGCCGCCCTCGGCCACCACGACGACGTGCAGGTCGCCGCCGACGCTGGCGGTGGCCACCTGGGTGATGTCGTTGAGGTTGCCGGCGACGGTGTTGACGTCGCCGAAGGGCTGCCAGGTGCCGTCGAGGCGGTGGATGGCGTGGTGCAGGCGCCCGTCGCCGCCGAGGGTGACGATGTGGGTGTCGCCGTTGATGCCGGCCGTGGAGGCGACGCGCACGCCGCCGGTGCTGCCGGCCTTGGCCTGGACGTCCTCGAACGGGGTCCAGGAGCCGTCGTAGAGGCGGGTGGCCTGGTAGAGGCCGGTGTCGCCCTTGACCAGGGCCTGGGTCTTCCAGCCCAGCGCGGTGGCGCGGACCTGCTGCACCCAGCCGGCGACGTCGTCGGTGCGGGTGCTGGTGGCGCCGGTGCGGGTCTCGGTGGCGGGGGCGCCGAGGCAGCCGCCCTGCCAGGAGAGGGAGGCGACGGCCACCAGCTCGGCCCTGCCGTTGGTCTCGCGGATGGTGGGGGCACCGGTGTCGCCCTTGCAGACGGCGGCGCCGTTGACCCCGGTGGTGTCGACGGCGGTCGGCTTGACGGTGTTGAGGGTGAACAGGCCGGAGTGCAGCTTGGTCGGTGCCCAGTCGGTGGTGGTGCGGCCGTAGCCGGCCACCCGCAGGCTCTCGCCCGTCGCCGGGGTGGTGGTGGCGAGGGTGAGCGGGGCTATGCCGTCGACCGGTGTGGCGAGGCGGGCCATGACCAGGTCGCGGTCCTGCCGCGGTACCAGCTCGACGATGTCCGCGGTCTTCCCGGCGGTGGTGGTGAGGTCGGTGCGGCCGATGGTGGCGGTGGTCTTCCACTTCGGGGCGCCGGCCGCCAGCGCGGTGGGCTGGGCCGGGTTGTCGGCGAAGCAGGAAGCGGCGGTGATGATCCAGTTGCGGTCCACCAGCGCGCCGGTGCAGGCACGGACGTTGTTGCCGATGTCCAGGCGGGCGGTGTAGGCGTAGGCGCCGTCGGCGGCGGGGGTGCCGGTGACGGCACCGGCCGGAGCGGCGGAGAAGGTGGTCAGGGCACCGGCGCCAAGGGTGGCGGCCAGCAGGCCCGCCCGGCGGGCGTGGGACGAGGTCTTACG
The DNA here is from genome assembly GCF_044753005.1 of Kitasatospora sp. NPDC088548. Taxonomy (NCBI): domain Bacteria; kingdom Bacillati; phylum Actinomycetota; class Actinomycetes; order Kitasatosporales; family Streptomycetaceae; genus Kitasatospora; species Kitasatospora sp. NPDC088548. Next base: position 159,508 of record NZ_JBIVMI010000005.1, on the reverse strand, counting down.
AAGCATGAGTTCAGTTCCTAGAAACAGAGTGACTACGAAGTCAGATGATGAAGGAAGGCTTTCGGCCAGCCGGTGACACCGCGTCCGACGACGGCGGCCGGGGCTTTTCCGGGGCTCTCACCGACGCTCCGGGAAGCCGCCCATGGTGAAGCGAACTCTCCAGCACCTTCCTGCCCTTCCGGTCGGCCTGATCCATCAAGTCGGCAATGCCGGGCCAAAGTCTAGATCACCTGGCAAGCCCCCTAACGGATGTGAAGGAGAGTCACTTTGCCTGGCCGGCGGTCAAAGATCCACAATCGGAGCAAGGGGGATCATCGGTCAATATCGGGCATTGCGGTGAAGTGCCTGATGCCGTCCAGGTGCCCCCCGACCGGTCAACTGGATTGGAATACAAGGATTCTGATGAGAACCCTTCTGCCTGCTAACCAGTTCCCGTTATGATTGCCTCGCCGATACGCGGCGCAGCCACTTTGGGCGCACAGGGGGTCCTGCGAACGATCGGGGATGCACGGGACCGGTGTCGAAGGAGGCAGCGGCCACCGCCGCCGGCGGGGGACAGGGGGACAGCAGGCCCGGACCTCCGGCTCCGACACCCGCCAGGACCCCGGACCCCAGGACCCCGGAGACCCGAGGCGCCCCGCCGCAACCACCCGCCCAACCAAGCGCGTTCGCGCAGACACCCACCCGTACCGATGTCCACCCCGCCGGAGACCACACACTCTGACGAACTGTCACCACGCCTGCCACGCCTGTGGCATGCTGGCGCCGTGGAACTGGAACGGCTGCGCCAGAGCATCTATCGAACCTTCGCCGAGACCGGGCGCCCTCCGCAGCCCGACCAACTGGTGAGGACCCTCGGGCTGAACTCATCGACCCTGCGCAACGGGCTGCGCCAACTCGCCCTCACCCGGCACCTGGTGATCGACGAGCGCGACGAGATCGTGATGGCCCACCCGTTCTCGGCGGTCCCGACGGCCTTCTCCGTCATGAGCGGCTCCACCCTGTGGTGGGGCGGCTGCGCGTGGGACGCCTTCGCGCTGCCGCACCTGGTCCGCGGCGCCTCCCCGGCCCTGGTCGCCACCACCTGTCCGGCCTGTGACCGGCCCCATGCCTGGACCGTCACCCGCGAGGCCCCGCCCGCCGGCGACCAGGTCGCCCACTTCCTCGTCCCCACCACCCGGATGTGGGACGACGTCCGGCACACCTGCGCCCACCAGCGTCTCTTCTGCTCCACCGACTGCGTCGACAACTGGCTGGCCGCCACCGGCCGCGACCGCGGCTACGTCCTGAACCTGCCCACCCTGTGGCGTCTGGCCTCGCACTGGTACGAGGGCCGCCTCCACAGCCCGTACGTGCGCCGTGAACCCGCCGCCGCGGCCGGCTACCTGCGTTCGGTCGGGCTGACCGGTTCCTTCTGGGGTCTGTGACCCCCGCTCCCTTCGCGCCGGGGCCGTCGCCCGAACGGGCGGGGCCCGAACGGTCAGGGCCCGTACGGTCCTTGAACGGGCGGGGCCCGTGCGGGTGCCGGGGGACGGCGCCCGCACGGGCCTCGGTGGTGGCGGGCCGTCCTCAGCCGGCCGCGGGTGGTGTCACCGTGCCGCGCACTGGCCGGAGACGGGGCCGTGCACGGTGTTGGGGTGTCCGCCGTCGGTGGGGGCGGGGGTGTTGCCGGAGCAGTCGAGCGGTCCGTTCACGGTGGTGCCGGCGAGCAGGGTGGTGCCCTGGTTGAGGGCCAGGTGGGCCGGTCCGGTGACGGTGGACCACAGGACGGCGACCGGTCCGGTGCTGCCGCTGACCGAGACCGGTCCGGTGATGCGGGTGTCGCTCAGCACGACGGCGGCCGCGCCGCGGGCCGACAGCGGGCCCTCGACGGTGGAGCCGGTGGCCACCAGGGCGGCGCCGGGCTGGACGAGCACGGGGCCGGTGACGGTGGCGCCGTCCAGGCAGGTGACGCCGGAGGTGACGGCGAGCGGCTTGCTCCGGGTGCCGCGCACGGTGGTGGTGCAGACGGGCGCGGTGCCGACGGTGACGTCCTGGCGGGCGGTGATGCCGCCGACGGTGACGGTCAGCGTCGCGGTGCCAGGCCGCAGCCCGGTCAGGGTGCGGGCGGCCGGGTCGTAGGCGGCGACGGCGGTGCGCGGGGCGCCGGCGGCGGGGCCGATGTGTACGCGCTCGCCGCCCCACTGGGCGGTGACCGGCCAGGCCACCGGCACGGTGCGGTCGCCGTCCTGGGTGAGGGTCGCGGTGACGGGCGCGCTGTCGAGCAGGCCGAGCGCGGCGGGCGCCTGGAGGGCGACGGCGTCCGCGCGGGCCCTGACCTCGGCGCGCAGCCACGCGGAGGCGTCGTCGGGCACGGCGTAGGGGTCGGTGACCTTGCCGGCGGCGGGGTTGACGCCGAGCATGGTCCAGCCGGTGAAGCCGCCGCGTCCGGGTTCGGAGGCCGGGCCCTTGCCCGCGTTGCCGTTGATCAGGTAGGGCACGCCGTCGACGCTGCTCGCGTGGAAGGCCCCGACGTGGCCGGTGACCATGGCGGCGGACTTGCCGGCGGCCCGGAAGTCGCCCAGCCACTGCTCGACGAGGGCGGCCTCCTTGCGGTCGCCGAGCTGGCTGCCCTGGTCGGGCAGCGGGTCGCGGGTCGGGTGGTGCTCGAACAGCAGCAGGCCGGTGACGTCCGGGTCCTTCGCGGCGTCGTCCAGGGCCGAGCGCAGGCCGGCGACCTGGTCGAAGCCGCCGGCGCGCAGGCTGCCGAGCGAGCTGTTCAGGGTGACGAAGCGGGTGCCCTTGACGTCGAAGACCTGCTTGGTGTCGCCGAAGGCGGCCTTGAAGTTGTCGATGGTGCCGGGGCCCATCACCTCGTGGTTGCCGGGCACGTAGTGCCAGGGGATGCTGTGGCCGGTCAGCTGGTCGAACTCGTCGAGCAGGGTGCGGGCCAGGGCGAAGTCGGCCGGGGCCGCCTCGTCGACGAAGTCGCCGTCGATGACGAGGAGTTCGGGTTTGGCGGCGGCGATGTCGCGCAGGGTGCGGCGGGTGGCCTGGACGATGTCGCTGTCGGGGCTGCGGGCGATGAACTGGGCGTCCGACATGACGGCCACCCGCAGCGGGCTGTGGTCCACGGTGCCGCTGGTGAGCACGACCGGGTCGGTGATGTACGGGCGCGCGGGCAGCTCGACGTCGGGGGCGACCTTGACGCGCAGGTCGGACAGGGTGAGGGCGCCGGTGTAGGAGCGGCCGGCGCCGGTCTCCATCAGCCGGAAGCGCTGGAAGGTCAGCGGGTACTGCACGCCCGCCGGGACGGGGAACTCGACCTTGCGCCAGCCGGTCCAGGTGACCATCGGGGCGTCCAGGTTGGCGGTGACGCCGGCGGCGGTGCGGTACTGGATGCGCGGCCAGGCGCCGTTGCCGTCGCCCTCGATCCACATCGTGAGCGAGCGCGGCTGGCCGGGCAGGGTGATGCCCTGCGGGGCGATGGCGTACTGGCCGCGGGTGCCGGTGGACTGGGTGAAGTCGTAGGTCATCCGCAGGCCGGCGGTGCCGTCGTGGCCCAGGGCCGGGGCGACGCCGCCGCCGGGGGCGCGGTCGTTGCCGGAGGTCCAGGCGGCGGCGTCGGAGAAGTCGGCGAACGGCTTCTCGGCCATGCCGACGGTGACGGCGACGACGGTCTCCAGACCGGCGGCGGTCAGTTTGAGCGTGGCCGACCTCCCGTCGGCGAGCGCCTTGAGGGTGAGCGTGCCGTCGGGCGCGGGGGTGGCCTCGACGACGCCCTCGCCGCCGGTGACGGTCAGGTCCGCGGCCTCGACGGGCGCCTCGTGGCCCTGGGCGTCGAAGCCGGTGACCGCGACGGAGGCGGTGGCGCCGGGGGCCTCCAGGGCGACCGGGTCGGTGCCGGCGGTGATCCGCACCGGGGTGCCGAGCACGGTCAGCGCCAGGGCGGCCGGCTCGGCGCCGTCGGCGCTCGCGGTGACGGTCACCGGACCGCAGGCGCGGCCGGTGACCACCGCGTCGGTGCCCCGGCCGTCGACGGCGGCCCTGGCGCCGTCGGGGGTGGACCACCGCACGGCGGGCGCCGCGCCGGTGACGGGGCCGTAGGTCTCGTCGTGGGGCAGGGCGCGCACCGTGCGGTGCAGGCCGGGGAAGACCCGGGTGGCGGTGGACACGGCCTCGGCCGGGCGCAGCCGCAGGCCGCGGGCCTGCCCGGAGCCGGGGGCGCTGAACAGGCCGAGCCCGTTGGCCACCGCCCGCTCCCCGCCGTTGTCGGAGGGGCTGCTGACGGTGTCGGCCCGCTCGGTGCCGGGCAGGCGGGCGGCCATCGCGGCCGAGCCGCCGCCGTCCATGTTGAGCGCGTTGTGGGCGCCCATGTCCCGCATCAGCACGGCGAGGTCGGGCAGGCTGATGCCCGGGCTGTCGGCCTGGCGGCCGTCGACGGTGACCAGGTACATGCGCTTGTTGTCGGCGGAGAAGCCGACCGCGGTGCGGGCGTTGAGCTCGTTGCCGTCGTTGTCGCCGGGGCGGCGGGCGACGCCGTCGGCCACCAGCACCTGGTAGCCGCCGATGGCGACGGCGACCTCGCCGAAGGAGGCGCGCGGGCGGTAGCCGACGTCGACCCGGTCGCCGGGCCTCAGGTCGCGCAGCGCCCGGGCGCCGGCCTCGCGGCCCACCAGGACGGTGGCGCCCTCGGGCACCGCGGCGCCCACGTGGTCGCGGACCTCGGTGACCTTGCCCTCGCGCAGTTCCACCTCGGCGACCTCGCCGGAGCCGCCGGTGGAGTTCGCGCGCGAGGCGTTGCCCCAGGCGGGGGTGAACAGGCCGACGCCGTCGGCGGGCAGGCCGTAGGTGTTGACGCCGGCCAGCGTCACCTCGCGGCCGCCGGGCAGGTTCGCGTGGCCCGCCAGGAACACCTCGGCCATCCGGGCCAGGCCGTCGGTGCCGACGGTGACGGCCTGGTTCCAGCCCTCGACGGGTGCGTGGATCAGGCCGCCCTCGCGTGAGACGCCGACGCCCAGCGGCGCCTCGGAGGCGTTCATGTCGAAGTAGTCGCCGTTGATCGCGGCGACCGCGCCGGCGTTCCTGGCCATCTCGGTCACGCCCTGGCGGGTCGTCACCTTGCCGGAGGACAGGTAGTCCACGCTCAGGCCCTGGGTGGTGAGGTCGGCGACCAGCACCTTGCCGCGGATCCAGCCGCCGGCCCCGAGCCGGTCGAAGGAGGTCATGGTCAGGCCCGGCGCGACCGGGGTGACCTCGCGCCGGGTGACGACGGACTCGCCCGGCCGGTCCAGGACCAGCTCCGGGGTGCCCGCCGAGACGGCGGGCGCCGCGTGCGCGGTGGCGGGGACGAGCGCGGGCAGGCCCGCGACCAGGAGCGCGCCCAGCGCGAGCACGGCGGCGGGACGGCGGGACCGGGGCGTGCCGGTGACGGGGGGTGGCATCGGGGGGTTCAGCTCCTCGGACGGTTGCGGGTGCGGCGGCCGCCGGGCACGCGCGCAGGGCGCACCCGGTGGCCGCCGCGAACGGCGGGGCCCGGGTCCATGATCACCGGGCCGACCGAAGCCAATCGCCCACGAAAGACCTCCGCGCCACCGGACGGTGAACCCTCGCGTTCACCCCCGCGAACAAAACCCCCGGACCCCGCGCCAACGGGCCGCAGCCGGCGGGTATGTGTTCCGCGAGCGACCAGCCCACGACCCTCCGCGAGTGCATGTCGATCACCGTCGCCAGGTACGTCCACGACCCACCGGCTCACCTGATCTCGGTGGGGTGCCTGGCTGTAGTTGGTGTCTGGTGAAGTGTCGGAGGTTCTCGGGTGGTTGGCGAGGGTTGGTCTGTGGCGGGGTTGTTGGTGTGGAGGTCCGGGTGTGTCGATGGTGCTTGTCGGGCCTGGTGCTTGGCGGGTCTGGTGTGATGCGGTGGTTGTTCGGGTCTGCGACGGGTCGGCAGTCGCCGTGCTGGTCGGCCGTGCTGACGGGTTCGTTGTCGGGGTGCGGTGGGTCGGTCGGAGGGTGGGGTCGCTGATTTCGCCGGTGGTGGGCGGTAAGTCCTCGTTTGTGAGCAGGTGTTCGGTCAGCGGGTGTCTGCCCGTGTGGGTGACGGCGTCGGTGAAGGTGGTGTCCTGGTCGTGGATCAGGGCTGTTGCAAAGTTGTGTGATCTGGTGGGTGTGCTGGGCCGAAGTGGCTTCGACGCCATGTCCGTTGCTCCCTGCCGGTGTTACTGTCGCACCATGTCCAAGATCGAGATTGATGCGATAACCGCCGAGTTCTTCGGGGCTTTCGACAACCGCGGCGGCGAGGTCGCGGACGTGAGCCGGATCCGTCGGCTGGTCATTCCGGGTGGTGTGATCGTGCTGACCGGGCCGAAGTACACGGTCTACACCGTGGACGAGTTCATCGAGCCGCGCGAACGCCTGCTCGCCGGCGGGCGGTTGGTCGAGTTCTCGGAGTGGGAGACCTCCGAGCGGACCGAGATCGTGGGCGACATCGCGTCGCGCTTCGGCGAGTACCGCAAGGCCGGCGTTCTGGACGGCGAGCCGTTCGAGGGTGGCGGGACCAAGACCATCCAGTTCGTCCGCACCCCGGAGGGCTGGCGGATCGCGGCGTTCTCCTGGTACGACCAGCCCTGAGCGCAGCAGCCCGCGGGGCCTCACTGTTCTAGTTTCGACGGGGGCGAACGCGGTCCGGGTGATCGCCCGCAGCCCCTCGATCCCCAGGCCCGTCGCTGCCGGGGCTGTCGAAGCCGCCGTGTGGCGGGCTCTCTCGCTGTCCATGCCTGTCTGTGTCCGTTCCTCTTGCGTTCCGGCACGAGGGGGGTGGGGCCCGGCCCGTTCAAGGTGCCCGCACCCATGGGCAGGGCCCCGTCTGGTGTGCCGCCCGGTTGTAACGGACGGCTGGTTGCCGCTGGTGCCGGCGCGGTACGGCGCCCGCGCCCGCGGGGGTGTGGCCCCCAGGGGTGCCACAGCGCTCTTCCACGACCCGGCCGGTGACGAGCCGGGGGTTGGTACCCGGTGGCCCGCGTGAGCACCAGCGGGCCACCGGGGGTCTGTCCGCGGCGGCGGGGCCGCCGGGCCGGAGCCGGACCGTACGCGGAGGCCTTCGCGGCCTCCCGCACGTCCCGCACGTCCCGCATGTCCCGCATGTCGGCACGGTGTGGACCGATCAGCTCATCGACCTTGACCTTCACGAACTTCTCCACCAGGTCCACCAGGTCCTCAGGGGCCGGTGCCAGGTCGGCCGTGTCCTCCCGGCGCATCCGGTCGAACGCGCGCTCCTCATGCCGGTCGAACACCCGCGCGGTGTACCGGCCCCGGGCTGCGGCCGGTACACGGGCCGCTCTCGGCCGGCCGGCGACCCGCTCACGCGGCGGCCACCGGGCGGTGCAGCGCCGCCTGCCGGTGGAACGCCCGTACCTGTGGCGGCGGCCGCGGGCCGGCCACCCGCCGGTGGGCGTCGGGTGCGAGGATCCGCGGCCCGGGCCCGGTGCCGACCGATGTCGCCGCGGCCCCCGTACCGGTGGGAAACGGGTCCTCCAGTTCCAGGGTGAACCAGACCGTTTTGCCTCCGCCGACCAGCTGCTTCCAGCCGAAGTCGGTGGCCAGTGCCTTCACCAGGGCCAGGCCGCGCCCGCCGGAGTCGATGTCAGCCGTCTGTCGGACCTGCGGTGTTCCGTTGCCGGGGTCGGTCACCGAGGCCCGGAGCGCGCCGGTGTCGTCGGCCTCCACCTTGATCGGCAGGTCGTCGATGCCTTTCCCGTGGGACAGCGCGTTGGTGACCAGCTCGGAGGTGAGCGGCGCGACGTCATCGGCCTCTGACGGTCCCCGCTCCCGGCTCAACGGTCACGGTCTGGCGTAAGAGGTGCGCCGGAGTGTGCTTGTTGCCATGATGTGTCTGTCCCGTGTACGCGCGTGTGCACGGGACGGTGCCTTCTGTCGGCGCCATGTGGTTCTGAAACCGCCAGTTGTGATCACGGCGGGCCTGGGTGTCCACCGGGGGCGTCCGGCGATGCCGGGCCGATGCCGAGTCGGGGAGGGATCTGGGTGTCGTTCTCATCGAGGGTCTACTCGACGGGGTTCGGGTCGGTGGTCCCGCCAACGTGGAGTTCTTCCGGGCGAAGTTCAGGCAGGTTGCGGCCGAGGTCATGAGTGTCGACGCATCGCTTCGCTTCATTTCCGACCAGAGGGGCAGGTTCAAGGCATGATCCACGTCAGTAACGCCGCTGCGGCCGGGCTGGAGTTCAAGAAGTCCAGCTACAGCGGCAACAACGTCGACTGCGTTGAGTTCGCTACTCCCGGCGAAGCGGTCTCGTACGTGCGTGATTCGAAGGACCCCGGGGGTCCGGCGCTGGTTCTCACCGCCGGGGCCCGTGCGGCTTTCATTACGGCTGTTGCCGCGGGCGAGTTCGGCTTCGGTCTCGTCTGACGGTCCCCGCCCCCGGCTCAACGGCCGCGGTCCGGGGCAAGAGGGGTGCGCCGGACCGTGTTTGGGGCTGGTCCACTGTTCACGGCCGCGGTCGATCCGCAGGACCAGCAGCATGCCGAAGCCCCCTTATGGGTGACCGTGGCCGACACCCCCTGACGGGTGTGCTGCTGGCCCTGGTCGGCGTCCTCCTCGGCCGTCCGCGCAGCCCCGGACGCGGCGCCGGCCGGTGCGGTGACGGACCGGGACTCTGTGGCGGAGGGGTTCTCGCCGCCGTGTTCTCCCGCGCCGGCCCGGGCAGACGCGGCTGATCACGAACGGGTCCTCGGGCGCAGCCGTCCGGACAGCTCCGTGGAGCGGCGACGTCAGGTGGTGACGCCGCGTGCGGGCAGGAACCGGTCTCCCCGGCTGTCATATGATCCGACCGGACAGGGGGGGTGCCATGAGCACGTGCGGACGCGGTACAGAGTTGCGCGATGGCAGCTGCGAAATCGTGGGAGTAACAGCGGTCTACGGGTACTCGGTTATTCTGCTGCTGGGGATCGGTGCCGTTGCCGTCGGTTTCTCTGTGCTGCGGAAACGACGGTCGGCTCCACCGGTCGGTTTCGATCAGGTGTCGGCCGGACATGGCCGCCGGACGGCCGAGAAGATCGCTTACAGGGCCGTGCCCTATTTCCTGATGATCTGGGGATTCCTGTTCATTGTGGGCTGGATCGGCGCGATGGTTCAACGGCTGACCTGATCAGTTGTCCTCCGGCCCGGCGGCCGGCGTGGACCCGGCGGGCGAGAACCGGGAAAGAGTGTCCGCCCCGGCCCGGCGTTGGTGGGGGAGTGTCATCCGGATTCTCCGTGAGTGGTACGAAGTTCGACAGCGTGAATGCTCCCGGGGTGTGGACCCGGAGCGGGGTTCGCCGGTCCGCCGGCGGCGGACCGGCGGTGCACGCCGCGCACGTCCGCCGGCCACGTGCGGTCCTGCCTCTTTCCGGCACCCCGTACGGCGAAGATGTATTCCTCGCCAGGAACTCGGGAACTCAGGAACTCAGGAACTCAGGAACTCAGGAACTCGGTGACTCAGGAACTCAGGAACTCGGTGACCCGCAGGGCGGGGCGGACGTGCGGGTGTCTGCTCCGACCTGCTGGTTCATGGTGCTCGGGCGACGTCGTGCATACGGGGCGACGGCCCGCGCCGCACGGTGCGGGCCGTCGCCCCGGCGGCGGTGTCCCGGAATGGACAATCAGTGAGAACGGCCGTCCCGGGGCGGCCGGCCCGTTGACCCGTCACACGATTTCGATGTCCTTGACCTTCGGCGGACGGTTCGGGAAGGAGATGTCGGTCCACCGTGTGATCTTCACCGAATCGCCGTTGTCGTCGTAGTAGATCAAGTCGTTGTTCCCCGTGGAGATCCTGTCGACCCACCACCCGCCGAAGGAGGTCCTTCCGCCGTTCGCGTAGCAGTCCACGCTCTGACGGCCGCCGTCGTGCGACCAGATCTTCAGGAAGTCCTCCCCGCCTCGGCACTCGACATGGTCGATGGCGAAAGCGTTGCCGGTCGGCACGGTCAGGGTGAACGCGGCGGCCGCGGCGAACGCCACGGCCATGGAACGCGCGACCTTCTTCGTTTTTGAGATCACAAGTTCTCCTTGATTCGAATGCCGAACGGGGAGATCACTTCGCAACCGGCGTGGGCGGCGTCGTGTTGAAAAGCATCTCAATGACCGCTGCAGTGCGGCCATCACGTCTCGTTTCGTGCTTACACCAACGACGATCCTGTAGGACCGCTGTGCACGGCAATCCGCTTGCGGTCCCCGGCTGAAATCCGCCCCATAATGTCCGGATCGGTTCTGATTGGGGGAGTTGGCATGATTCGAGCATGATTGCCGGTGGCCGTGACTGCCGCCGTTGTGCGGCGCCGGACGACGCGATCAGCGAGGCCGCCCGGGCGCCGGCACCCGGGTGGAGACCGGACGGGGACAGGTGGAGGAACGGGTGGAGACCGGACGGGGACAGGTGGAGGAACGGGTGGAGACCGGACGGGGACAGGTGGAGGAACGGGTGGAGACCCGGGCGCGGGCAGTCCACCCACGGGTCCAAGCCACCGCCCCGCCCACCCCCTACCGTCCGAACCATGCCCCAACTCACCCACCGTACAAGGCCGTTCCGCCCCGCGCCGCGACCGCAGCCGCCGCGACCGCCGCCGCCCTGCTGCTCGCCCCCACCTGCGCCCCGCCCGCCGCCGCGGCCACCGCGCCCGCCCGCACCGCGCCCGCCCGCACCGCGCCCGCCCGTACCGCGCCCGCCCGTACCGCGCCCGCCCGCACCGCGCCCGCCCGCACCGCGCCCGCCCGTACCGCGCTCGCCTGGGGCGACTGCCCCGCGCCCACCCCCAACGCCAACGGCACCGTCACCCCCAGGGACCCGCGCCAGCAGTGCGCGAGCCTGCGCGTGCCGCGCGACTACCGCCACCCCGAAGCCGGCTCCATCACCCTGGAGATCTCCCGCATCCGCACCGCCACCCCCGCCCACCGCCACGGCGACCTCCTGGTGGTCCCCGGCGGCCCCGGCGGCTCCGGCCTCGACCACCCCAGCCGGATGGCCACCCAGCTGCCACCCGCCGTCCTCGACCACGACGACCTGATCGGCCTCGACGAACGCGGCATCGGCAACAGCACCCCCGTCGCCTGCGGCCTGCCGCCCGCCGACCGCTCGGCCGCCCTCGCCTACCCCTTCCCCGCCCCGGACGGCACCATCACCGCCAACCTCGCCCACGCCCACCGCGTCGCCGACAGCTGCGCCGCCCGCACCGGCGGCTACCTCGCCGACATCACCACCGCCAACTCCGCCCGCGACCTCGACCGCGTCCGCGCCGCCCTCGGCGACCCCCGGATCTCCTACCTCGGCACCTCCTACGGCACCTACCTCGGCGAGGTCTACGCCACCCTCTTCCCCGCCCGCACCGACCGCGTCGTCCTGGACAGCGTCGTCGCCCCCGGCGGCGAACGGCAGGCCCTCGGCCTGCTCGGCCAGGGCGCCGAGGACGCCTTCCCCGACCTCGCCGCCTGGCTGGCAGCCCACGACAGCACCCTCCACCTGGGCGCCGACCCGGCCGCCGTCCGCGCCACCTACGACCGCCTCACCGCCCGACTCGACACCACCCCCCTCGTCCTGGGCGACGGACGCGTCCTCACCGGCAACGCCCTGCGCACCGTCACCTACGCCACCCTCGTCTCACCCGCCTACTACCCGACCGCCGCCGCCGTCTGGCAACGCGCCGCCGCCACCCCGCCCACCACCCCGGCCGCCGCCTTGTCGGCCGCCGCCGACGGCCCGGCCGGCCCGCTGCCCGGCGTCGTCCCCGACAACTTCATCGCGGCCCAGGACGCCGTCCTGTGCGGCGACACCCCCTGGCCCCGCGACAGCGCCTACTACGCCGCCCGTACCGCCGCCGACCGCATCCGCCACCCGCTCACCAACGGCATGCCCGGCAACGTCTGGCCCTGCGCCTTCTGGCACTACCGCCCCGCCGAACCCCCGGTCCGCATCACCGGCGCCGGCCCCCGCAGCATCCTTCTCCTGCAGGACCTGCGCGACCCCGACACCCCCCTCACCGGCGCCCGCCGGACCCGGCGCGCCCTGGGCCACCGGGCCGCCCTGCTCACCGTCGACGCCGCCGGCCACGGCGTCGACTTCGCCGACCCGCGCGTCCGCGACCCGCTGACCGCCTTCCTCCTCACCGGCCGGCTCCCCGGCTGACCCCCGACCCGGCTGACCCCGGCCCGGCTGACCCCCGACCTGCCGTCCGCCCGCCGCCCGGGACACCGCCGCGCCGCCCCGGCGCCCACGTCCCGCGCGCCCCACGTCCCGGGCCCCGTCCCACGAACCGGCCCACACCCCCCGTACCCTGGGCGAACCGCCCCTGACCAGCGCACCCGCACCCGCGCCCGGGGGCACGGGCCCCCGGCCACCGTGGCCGGGAGGTGACAGACGGACCGTCGCGCGAGGATGGGCAAGGATGCAGTTCGACGACCAGGGCGACCTCGACACCTCACAGGTCGACGACCGGCGCGGAATCCCCGGCGGGAAGATCGCCATCGGCGGCGGCGCCGTGGGCCTGATCGCGGTCCTGTTCGCCGTCCTGCTCGGCGTCGACCCCGCCGTCCTCGGCCTCACCGACGGCACCTCCGGCTCCGGCTCCGCCGCGGGACCCCGCACCGCCGGCGAGGTCCAGAAGACCTGCAAGAGCGGCGCCGACGCCAACCGCCGCCAGGACTGCCGCATCGTCGCCGTCACCAACAGCCTCCAGGACTACTGGCGCGCCGAACTGCCCCGCCACGGCACCGCCTACCGCCCCGCCGAGACCGTCCTGTTCACCGACCGGGTCTCCACCGCCTGCGGCCCGGCCACCTCCGCCGTCGGCCCCTTCTACTGCCCCGGCGACCGCAAGGCCTACGTCGACCTCGGCTTCTTCGACGAGCTCTCCACCCGCTTCGGCGCCCGCGGCGGCCCCTTCGCCGAGGCCTACGTCATCGCCCACGAGTACGGCCACCACATCCAGAACCTCACCGGCACCACCCAGAAGGTCGGCGGCGACCGCCAGGGCCAGAACAGCGCCTCCGTCAAACTCGAACTCCAGGCCGACTGCTACGCCGGCGTCTGGGCCCACCACGCCACCACCACCCCCCAGCCCTCCACCGGCCGGCCCCTGATCAGCGCCCTCACCGACCAGGACATCGCCCAGGGCCTCGACGCCGCGGCCGCCGTCGGCGACGACCGCATCCAGAAGCAGGCCACCGGCCGCGTCGACCCCGACACCTGGACCCACGGCTCCTCCGACCAGCGCAAGACCTGGTTCACCACCGGCTACCGCACCGGCGACATGGCCCGCTGCGACACCTTCGCCCAGCGCTGACCGACGCCGCCCACCCTGTCATCCGTCAGGGACCGCGGCCGCCCCGGCGCTCCTACGCTGCTGACGACCGGCCAGGTCAGGCCGGTCGTCACCAGCAAGGGAGACCCTCATGCGCAGGATCCTGCACGCCGCCGCCGCGCTCGCCCTCGCGACCGCCGCGATCACCGTCCTCACCGTCACCGGCGCCCAGGCCGCCGACGGCGGCTCCTGGGAGAACTGCCCCTACGGCGCCGTCTGCGTCTACCCCCAGGACTCGCCCGCCACCACCCCCACGGACGTCTTCTGGAGCTACGGCGCCCACAACCTCAGCAACCAGCACGGCAACCACTGGGTCCTCAACAACCAGTCCGGCGGCGCCCACGCCCACCTGTGCACCGGCTACAACGGCACCGGCTGCGGCTACGACATCCCCGCCCAGAACGGCGTCCACGCCGACCTCGGCCCGATCAACTCCATCACCCTCGACCGCCCCTGACCGGCCCGCGCCGCCAGGCCGGCACCCGGCCCGCCCCCCGACCCGGTCCCGCCGCCGGGGGGCGGCCGGGGCCGGGCGCCCCGCCCCGAAAAAAGAGGCCCCGGAAAATCCGCCGTTTCGCTTTGCCGCCTGCTACAGTCGTTCTTAGTTGCAGTTTTGGTTCCCATGAACTCTGTGTGCGCCTGCTGGTTGTAACGGCAGGCGCATTTTTGTTTCCCGGCTCTTCCCCGGGCGGGTCATCATAGCGGCGACACGGGACCTGCGAGGTGCGGGTTTCGGAATGCCCTTTGAAGGAGAATTTTTAATGGCTAATGGCACTGTGAAGTGGTTCAACGCGGAGAAGGGCTTCGGCTTCATCGAGCAGGAGGGTGGCGGCCCGGACGTCTTCGCCCACTACTCGAACATCAACGCCCAGGGCTTCCGTGAGCTGCTCGAGGGCCAGAAGGTCGAGTTCGACGTCACGCAGGGCCAGAAGGGCCCGCAGGCGGAGAACATTCGCCCGCTGTAGTTCCTGCCGCTGCACGGCTCTCGCCGGACAGCACGGGGCCCGTACCACGCGATCGCGCGGTACGGGCCCTTCGGCATACCCGGCCGGCCCCGCAGCCCGACCCCGCAGCCCGGTCCCGTGGCCCGGCCCCGCAGTCAGGTCCCGTGGCCCGGTCCCGCGGCCCGACCCCGTGGCCCGGTCCGGGCGCCGCGTCCCGGCGACACCCCTCCGGCGCCCCTGGCCCGGCGCAGGCCGCGACGGTTAGCCTGGCGGCATGTCCAAACCGGATCAGCTGCTCACCGATATCGCCACCATGGTGGAGTCCACCGGAAGCAACCAGATGCCCGTCACCGTGGTCGTCCCCGGCGCTGTCATCACCGGAAGGCTCGCCGCCGAGGCGGTGTGGCGCGAACGGGTCGCCGAGGTCCTCGAAGCCTCCGAGCACCTCAAACCCTTCGCAGCGCTGTTCACCGACCCCCCGGACGCCTCCTCGGCCACCACCGGGCCGGCGACCCATCTGCACCTGCACGTCGCCAAGATCCTTCAGGGCAGCTACGGCCTGCCCCACACCGGCGGCATGTACCGCATCGCGATCAAGGACGTCAGCAGCTGGAGCGTGGGGGACCTCAGCTACTCCGACCAGTGACCGGCGGCCGCCCTGCCCCTGCCCCTGCCCCTGCGCCCCGTCACCGGGACGGGGCGCAGGAGCGGTCCGCCAGGACGGGAGCACCACGGGCCCCGGACCGGTGACGCGCCCCCCGCCCCGGCCTGACGGCCTGCCCGGGGGAAGAGCTCAGACCCGGTCGAGGGGCCGGTGCGGCCCGTCCGGGAGCTCCACCGTGACCGCGTCGCCGGGACGCACCACGCCGCCCGCCCGGACGACGCCCATGATCCCGGCCTTACGCACGATATTCCCGGCCTCGTCACGGCCGACGACCTTCTTCAGCAGCCCGTCCCGGAACTTGTCGATCTGCAGGCAGGGACTGCGCAGACCGGTGACCTCCACGACCGCCTCGTCGCCGATGCGCAGCAGCGCCCCGACGGGCAGGCCGAGCAGGTCGACGCCCCTGGTGGTGATGTTCTCGCCGAGTTCGCCGGGCGCCACGTCGAATCCCTCCTCGCCGACTTCGGTGAAGAGCTCCTCGTGCATGAGGTGGACCTGACGCAGGTTCGGCCGGGTGGGGTCCTGCGCGACCCGCGAGCGGTGCCTGACCGTGACGCCGGCGTGCACGTCCCCCTCCACACCGAGCCCCGCGAGCAGCGTGATGCCGGCCCGGTTGGGTTTGGTGAACGAGTACTCGCCGCTGCTGCTGACGGCCGTTACCGTCCCGCTCATCCCGCGAACCCCCTCTTCGGCAGCGGTGGTCCGCCAAGAGCCTAGCCTGCGGTTCCCGGGGCACAGCGCCCGTGTTCGGTCGAGGTGTCCGGGCGGCGGGAGGCGGGGCTGTCGTCCGGCCGGGCGGCCGTTGACCAGGACGGGGGAGGCCCGGCTGGACAGCCTGGTGCCCAGCGCCGCCCGCGCCCTCCGGTTCCGGTCGGGGCGCAGGACCGCGTGCAGGTCGCCGGGGCCGACCCGCCGGTGTCCGCGCGGCCCGCTTCCGCGGACGGGCGGGACGGCGACCCGGGCCGCCTGCCGGCGGGTGAGGGTGCCGCCGTCGAAGACCAGGCCCAGGCCCCCCGGGACAGACGTCCGCGGGCACGAAGCCGGCCGTCAGCAGGCGGGTGACGGGACGGCCGAGCCCGGTCTCGACGCGCAGGCGGCGTGCGGCGGCCCCGTGGGGCGGTTCGTCGGGGTCGGCGCTGCCGCCGGGGAGGAACAGGCCGTCCTTGTGGTCCGGGTCCACCAGGAGCACACGGTCGTCCTCGTCGGTGACGAGAACGGAGGCATCCCGGTCGGCGGCCGGGCGGGCCGCGCAGGATACGGGTGCCACCGGACGTGCGGGACCGCATGGCCGCACTCCTGCGTGAGGGCATGTCCGGCTCCGGCAACGCGAGTTGGCGGCGGAGCGGGGTCTGGCGGCGCGGTGCGGCGGGCGGGGGCGCCGCCGCACGGGTCACGAGGCCGCGCGTTCGGCCAGCGCGGCGGGGTGCAGACGGGAGGCCCGGTTCCGCGCGGCGAGCTGCTCTGGTGGAGCCGGAAGAACGGGGCATTCATCGCAGGGTTCGCGGAGCACATCCCCATGGAACGCGAAGCCGTCTACGTCAGGCTGTCCGAGACGGACATGGCGCCGGGCATCCTCCAGCACCTCGACTACGCCACTGCTCACGAGTCCGGCACCGTCCGGCGCGGTGAAGCCGCCCCGGAACAGGCGGAGGATCGGCTCAGGTTCCTGACGACGCGACAGCGGAAGCCGGCTGATCCGACACCCGTCCATGTCGTCCTGGATGAAGGAGTTCTTCGCCGGCCGATCGGAGGGCCCGCGGTCATGGCCGAACAGCTCGGCCACCTTGAGGAGCCGACCGAGAGATCGCACATCATCATTCAGATCGCGCCCTACCGGCCTGCCGAGGAGCGCCCGGCTGTCGGACGCCGGCAGCCCCGAAGCCCCGCCCCCGGCACAGACAGTCGAACCAGCAGGCTTCCCGTTCACTGTCGCACAGCAACGCTCGACGGCGCCTGGGCGTTCATACGATCGGTTGCAGCGGCGCAGCCGGGTCGTGTGGCCCGGCTGCGCGACCCGGGTTCCTTCCTCTCGGCGTGCGCGACCCGGGTTCCTCTCGGCGTGCGCGTCAGCCGGTGGCAGCCGCCCGGTACGCCGCCAGGGCAGCCGGGAGGACGGCCTCCACGCCGGACAAAGGCTTCTGCGTCACCACCTTGTGCACCGCGAGGATCACGTCGCCCTCGCGGACGAAGGCCGTCTCGGTGATGAAGGGTTCCGGGTTGTCGGGGAAGGCCGAGGTGATCCGGAGCACCAGGCCGTCATCCGCCGGAACGCCGGCTTCTGCCGTGGACACGGCGTTCACCGTCGGGGAACCCCGACGGGGAGCGTGTCCGTGCAGGAGGCGCAGCGCTGCGCGGTGCTGCGGATGGCGGCCAGGACGGCGGCGGCCTGGCCGGGCGCGTAGCGGTCGAGCGACTCCTGGCCGAACCAGCCGAAGCCGTCCGCGTCGACGGAAGGCTTCTCCAGCCCCACCGCCACGTCCTCCAGGGGCCGGGCGCGGGCCGTCAGGAAGTGGCCGGGCGAGAGTCCCGGGCACGGCATCGACGCGATCGGGGCGCCGGAGGCCGGTGTGCCGGCCGTGGCGGAGTCGGTCTCGTCTGTCAGCAACTGGAATTCGGAGGGGAGCTGGCCGGCTGTCGGCAGACCTTCGCGCAGCCGGTCCTGCAGGGGCACCGCAGCGGGGGGCGTGCTGCCCGCGGCCTGTGCGGGCCAATGGTGCGAACAGGCCGACAGGCCCAGTACTGCCCCAACGGCGACGGCCGGCACGGCAGCACTTGGACGCACCGGATCATTCCCCCCCCGGCCTCATGATCCCCGCGCCCTCGCACATTCCGGAGGAGTATCTCCACCTTCGTGACGGCCGGACCGTCCGCTCGCGGCAGCCGGCCCGGCCTCGAGAGGCGCTCGAAGCCGGGCCGGCGGCAATCCCCGGTCGGACCCGCCTCAGCGGGCGGCGGCCTCCGCGCCGTTCGCCGCCTGCCCGGCGGCCTCCGCGAGGCTCAACTCCTCCTCGATGAGATCGGCCGCCCGCCGCGTACCGCCCTCGGCTCGCGTCTGCGCACGCAGCTGCGCCAGGCGGCGGGCCACCTCCGGATCCGCGACGAGCTCCGTCAGCGCTGCCAGCAGCGTTTCCCCCGTCGCCTCCGCTGTGTCGATCCGGCGGGCCACGCCCAGTTCCACCAGCCGGTCGGCGTTGGTGAACTGGTCGACGGCCTGTGGGACGGCGATCATCGGCACGCCGGTGTACAGGCCCTCGCTGCTGCCGCCCATGCCCGCATGGGTGACGAACGCGTCCGCCTGTTCCAGCACCGCCAGTTGAGGCACCCAGGAGTGCACCTCGACGTTGGCCGGGATCTTTCCCAGTTCCTTCGGACCGGTGTACTTGCCGATCTGGAGGACGACGTGCCAGCCGGGCAGGTCCCCGTAGGCCGCCAGACACTGGCGGTAGAACTCCGGCCGGCGTGTGAACGAGGACCCCAGCGAGACCAGCAGCACCTTCTCCGCGCCGGCCGGACGCTCCCAGCGGCTTTCCCCCGCCCGCCCGGCGAAGCAGGGGCCGACGAAGGTCACCACCTCGGTGTCGACCCGGTCCGCGTTCGGCTGCATGGCCCGTGGAACCGTCGCCAGCACCCGCGCGGGGCGGCCCAGGAAGTCGGCCGCGTCCGTGGTGGCCGCCCCGTTCTCGGCGAGCCAGCGCGCGCCCTTCGCCAGGAAGGCCTCCGCGCCCGGCAGTTGCCACAGCTGTGCTTCGACTTCCTGCTTGTGGCCGTCCCAGGCCACATAGGTCGGGGACAGCTGGACGATCGGC
This sequence comes from Kitasatospora sp. NPDC088548, assembly GCF_044753005.1. Lineage (NCBI taxonomy): Bacteria > Bacillati > Actinomycetota > Actinomycetes > Kitasatosporales > Streptomycetaceae > Kitasatospora > Kitasatospora sp. NPDC088548. The sequence continues at coordinate 140,769 of NZ_JBIVMI010000005.1, read as the reverse complement.
CTGCCCTGTGACTCCGCGAGGACGCGTGCGACGTAGCCGCCGATGTCGTACAGGTAGAGGTCCGGGCGATCGTCGTCGTAGGCGGCGCGCAGTTGCGGGAGCGCCTGGACGGCGTCGTCGAGGAAGACGTCCATCGCGCCGATGGGGTCCTCGGGCCAGGCGTTGTCGTCGACCGGCAGGCTTGAGCGGTACGGCACGAACTCGGCGCCGGTGGCCGAGATCAGGTCGGCCACCGCCGAGTCGTTGGCGTACGTCACCCGGTGCCCGCGAGCCACCAGCTCGCGGATGATCTCAAGGCTCGGAAGGACGTGGCTGACGGCCGGGATGCCGACCATCGCGATATGGGCACGGCGACGGGTCATGGAAGATCGAACTCCACTTCGGGTCTGCGGCGAAAGGGAATTGGCGCAGCGCCGCGTGAAACCGTCCCGCCGGCCGAGCCTGTCGCGGGAGGGCGCGCGGGTGCGCGGCACGGGATCGGGGCACTGCCCCGCCCGGCGTCAGCCGTAGATCTGGAAGAAAAGCCACATGGCCCGGAACCCTAGCCCGGCCGGTTTCCCGGCGCATCCGCTTTTCCGCGTCGCGTTCCCCGTCCGCGGAGCCCGCGGACGCCACCGGCGGCCACCACGCCGGGCCCTCGGCATGCCCCGCGACCACACCCGCACAGCAGAACACCGCCAACGCCGTCAACCCGGCTTGGCGGAGCCCGGCCGAAACGCGCGGGCTAGTGGTCCGGGGGCCGGGCGAGCAGTTCGCCGGTGGCGGTGTCGGCCGCCGTCTGGGCGAGCAGCAGCACCCCGGGCTCGGCCACCGGGCGCAGCAGGGAGAACGTCAGCCGCAGCACGTGCGCGGCGTCCCCGGTGTCCGTCACCTCGACCGTGGTGGGCCGGAAGTCGGCGACCGTGCGGCACTGCCACCAGTGCGCGGCGTCGGGCCGCTCCCGGTGGAGGAGCCGGACGATCTCCGAGGCCCTGGGGTCGTCCGGGACGTGGCCGACGGCGGTGCGGAACTGCTCGTACAGGCCGCGCAGCAGCGGTTCCCGGTCGGCGATCCGGTAGCGGCCGCCGGGCCCGGCGGCGAGTTGCAGCAGCAGGTTGCGCCGCTCGTCGGGGAGCTCGCCGGGATCGCCCCACAGGCGGCGGTGGGCCGCGTTGCCCGCCAGGATGTCGAACCGCTCGTCCATGACCAGCGCCGGGGTGGCGTGCCAGCTGCCGACGAGCGCCAGCGTCTGCGGCCCGGCCCCGGCCCGTTCCGGCCGCCCGGCCAGCGGGGGAGCGGGGGAGCGGGCAGGAACCCGGCCAGCGCCAGGGCGTGCCGGTGGGCGTCCGGGTCCATCCGCAGCGCCCGGCAGACCGCGTCGATGACCTGCCGCGACGTGGCCACACGCCCCTGCTCCAGCCACGTGTACCAGGCGACGCTGACGCCGGCCAGCGCGGCGACCTCCTCGCGCCGCAGCCCCGGGGCACGGCGCCGGCCGCCGCTGCCGAGGCCGACGTCCTGCGGGCCCACCTGCGCCCGCGCGGCCCGCAGATGGGCACCGAGCTCACGGCGCAGCGACACGTCCATGCCCCGATCCTACGAGGCCGCTCCTACGAGGCCGCTCCTGCGGGGGCCGGGGCTGTTCCTATGAGCAGGGCTCACCCCATGAACGGTGGCCTGCCCCGGCCGGGCGGGGCGCGCGAGGCTGACGGCATGACAGCAGAACAGCAGACACCCCTGGTGTGGCGGCGGCGCAACGACTCCTCCCACCTGACCGAACCCCGCGTCCTCGTCCGGGTCTTCCTGCGGCCCGACGGCCTCGACGAGGGCATCGCCTTCTACGAGCGGCTCCAGGGCACCGAGACGGACGCCAGGTTCTCCTTCGGCCCCCTGCGGCTGGCCACCGTCGGCGCGTTCCTCCTCATCTCGGGCACGGAGGAGGACCTGCGGCCCTTCCGCGCCACGGCCGGCACGCTGCTGGTGGACGACGTGCAGCCGTACTACGACCGGCTCGTCGCCGAGGGCGCGCAGATCACCTTCCCGCTCCAGAAGGTCCCCACCGGTGCCGGCTTCAACGCCCGCCACCCCGACGGCACGGAGGTCGAGTACGTCCACCACCGCCCCACCGCCCAGGGCGACTGAGGACCGGTGCGCCCCCGCACGCCGCCGGTGTGCGGGGGCCCGGACCCCCGTCCCCCGGAAGCCGGGTGACGCCCCGGACCGGCCCGCCGTGCCCACGCGCACCCCTTCGCCGGGCGGCGGCCCGCGCCGGTCCTGGCCGGAACGGTCCGGGGACGTTTCCGTCCACCGGAGAACCCTTCCGGAGGGCCGGAGCCGCGACGAAGCTGGTACTCGCCACCAGGGAGCACCGCCCGGGAGGCACACCGGACGAAGCGTCACCGCGGGACGCGAGCACCGGAATCCACCGCCACGTCGCATCCGAAGGGGATACCACCGTGTTCCGTACCACCATCGCCAGGGCCGCCGCGGTCACCACCCTCGCCCTCGCCCTCGCCGGCCTGGTCCCCGCCCTCGCCGCCGCCGAGGCAGCCCCGGACCGGCCCGCCACCACCACCGCCACCACCGCCGTGCCGACCCCGGCCCCGACCGCCACGCCGCTCCCGCCCGGCGACATGATCTGGGGCTGACCACCCGCCCCGGCCGCACCCCCCACCGCACCCCCCGCCGCCCCGCCGACCGCTGCTCCTGCAGGGCAGCCGTCCCCGCGGACCTCCGGTTCCGGCCCCGGCGGCCCCGGCGGCCCCGGCGGCCGCGGTTCCACCGGCGCCGCGATCCGCACCTGCCGCCGGGCGGCGGCCGGGTGGCGGGAGCCCGCGCACGCCCCGACCCGTCGTCAACCCGGCGACCGGTCCTTCAGCGAAAGAGTGGTTTCGCTCAGACTTCCCCGGCACCCGGGAAATCCGCGCGACGATTGCCCCGGTGTTTCGCCCCCGAATCACCGGAGCGTCCGTCAGGTGAACCCACGCGGCACGTCCGCGCCGCCGGAGGAGTGAAGATGTCCGCATTCCGCGTCCTTGCCGCCATGACCTCGGCCGCCGTCACGGGTGCGCTGGCCCTGGCCGCCCCGACGGCCGCCTCGGCCGCCGCCGGCACATTCGTGGTCAGCCAGGCCCAGTTCAACCAGATGTTCCCGAACCGCAATTCCTTCTACACCTACCAGGGCCTGACCGACGCGCTGAGCGCCTACCCCGGCTTCGCCGCCACCGGCGGCGACACGGTCCGCAAGCGCGAGGCGGCGGCCTTCCTCGCCAACGTGAGCCACGAGACCGGCGGCCTGAAGTACATCGTCGAGCAGAACACCGCCAACTACCCGCACTACTGCGACACTTCGCAGCCGTACGGCTGCCCGGCCGGGCAGAGCGCCTACTACGGGCGCGGCCCGCTGCAGCTGAGCTGGAACTACAACTACAAGGCCGCCGGCGACGCCCTGCACATCGACCTGCTGAACAACCCGTACCTGGTGGAGAGGGACGCCGCCGTCTCCTGGAAGACCGGCCTGTGGTTCTGGAACACCCAGAAGGGCGCCGGCACGATGACCCCGCACGACGCGATGGTCAACAACAGGGGCTTCGGCGAGACGATCCGCAGCATCAACGGCGCCCTGGAGTGCAACGGCAACAACCCCGGCGAGCGCCAGGACCGCATCAACCTCTACCAGAACTTCGCCGGCGTCCTCGGCACCGACGCCGGCGGCAACCTGTCCTGCTGACCGGGCCGCGCCCCTCTCCTCCGCACCGCCCGTACCGCCCGCTGCCCGCCGCCGGCCCCGGTCCCGACCGCGGGTCAGCGGCGGGGCTCCGCCAGCAGCAGCGCGTTGAGCTCGCCGTAGGCGAGCCCGCCCTCCAGGGCCCGGCAGGTGCCGTCGGTGAGCAGCTCCCGGGCGGCGCGCGCGACCAGCCCGTACGCCGCCTCCGCGATCGAGGACCCGGCGCTGACGCGGGCGACGCCCAGCGCCGCGAGCGCGGACACGGCCCAACCCCCGGGGCCGGCCAGGACGTTCACCGGAACGGGCACCGCCTCCGTGAGCGCCGTGACGGCCGCCGCGTCCGGCGTGCCGAGCACGAACACCCCGTCGGCGCCGGCCGCCACGTAGGCCTCCGCCCTGGCCAGGGTCTCCCTCCGCCACACCGAGGGGTCACCGCCCGGCAGACGGTGGGTGTCGATCCGGGCGTTGACGAACAGCGGCACACCGGCGCCGTCCGCGGCGCCGCGGGCCGCCGCGATCCGCTCGCACTGCTCCCGGACGGGGCGCAGCGGGTCGGGGCCCGAGCGGAGCGAGTCCTCCAGGTTGATGCCGACGGCTCCGGCGGCGAGGACACCGCGCACGGTCTCGGCCACCCCGGCGGGGGCGGACGCGTAGCCGCTCTCGACATCGGCCGTCACGGGAACGTCGACCGCGGCGGCGACCCGGGCGACCAGGCCGAGGCCCAGGTCCCGGTCCAGGCGGTCGCCGTCGCCGTGGCCCAGGGCCCACGCGACGCCCGCACTGGTGGTGGCGACCGCGGCGGCGCCGGCCTGCGCCACGATCCGCGCGGAGGCGACGTCCCAGGCGTTGGGCAGCACCAGGGGCCGGCCGGGGACGTGCAGCGAGCGGAACAGCAGGGCCTTGTCGCGAAGCGTCGTCATGCCGGTCATTCCACCAGAACGGGACGGCGCGCGGCCGCCCGGGCGGTCCGCCGGCGCCGGCCCGCCGCGAGTCCTCCCGCGCCAGGGCGAACTCCACTCCCGGCCACGCCCGTTGACGCCGTACCCGGTGCGGGACGGTGCCCGGCCGCCGCGTACGCTGCCCGCATGTCCTCCGCCGACGCGTACCGCCAGGACCTGTCCCCGCTGGAAGTCCGGCTCAGGCCCTGGGGCTTCGCCCCTGTTCTGCTGGGCTTGTCCTTCCCGGTCCTGCTCTCCCTGCGGCTGCTGCTCGATCCCTCCAGCGGCCTCTCCTTCCCGCTGGGGTGCGCCACCCTCGCGTTCGGTGCGGGGGGTGCGGTCTTCGTGCTGACCGTGCGCCGTCGCCTGCGGGCCATGGGCTGCCTGGTGCGTCTGGATGCCGAAGGGGTCACCGTCCACGGCCGGCGCACCGTCCCCTGGCCGGACCTGAGCGAGGTCCGCTGGGGCCCCGGCGGCGGCCGGCGGCCGGCCGCCGTGGTCTTCGTCGCCCGGCCGGGCGTCACACTGCCCGCGCTGCCGTCGGTCCTGCCCTTCTCCCGGCCCGCGGCCCGGGCGGCCGCCCTGACCCGGCGGTTCGGCAGCCCCCTGGTCATCCTGCCGGGCGGCCTGGACACCACCGCGCCCCGGATACTCGCCGGTGTGCAGCGCCTCAGCGACGTGCCGCTGAGCACGGACTGAACCAGCCCCGCCCGCCTGCGCGTGCGGCACACCCATTGGCGTGCGCGACCGGTCAGGCGGTCAGGCGGTCAGGTGGTCAGCCGGACGAGGGCAGGGCCGACGGCTGCTGGAGGCAGGCCTGGGCGCGGCCGAGATCGCGGCGGGCGTGGGAGAGGTGCCAGTGCTGCAGGACGTGGGCGGCGCCGAAGAGCCGCGCGCAGGCGTCGAGACGGTGTGCGGCGCTCTCCAGCAGGACGGCCGCCGCCTGCATGCGCTCGTCGTTGTGCCGGGCCCGCCAGGCGGCGAGCTCGTGGGCCAGTTCGGCGAGTTCGCCCGTACCCGGATCCTCCGGAACGGGCGCGCCCCACCAGGCGAGCTGCTCGCCGAGGTGTTCCAACAGACGCTGGCGTGTTGCCGTCTCCCGCATCCTGGTGCCCCCGCGCTTTCCCGTACCCCCTCGGGGGCCCGTTCGGACTCCCGGCTGTGATCATCCCTCATCGGGCGGCCGTTCATGCGTGTTTTCGCGAACCCGACCCGACCGGGGGACACCGGGCCCTTCGCCCGGGGCCGGATCCGCGCGGGCACGGTGAGGCCGATGTGGCGTACGCCGTACGGCAGTTCGAGGACGGCGTCGGGCCGCGGCCGGTCACGGCCCGGGGCGGCGCCAGGCGGCGGCCGTGCGCCTGGTGGCGGTCAGCGCGGCGTAGCCCGTCGCCGCGTAGGCGAGCAGAACGAGGCCGACCAGCCAGAAGTACCCGGCGTCGGACCAGGAATGGCCGGAACCGAAGAGCTGGACGAGGGCCGCGACGACCGTGGCGAAGACGGCGATGAGCACGACCGGAGCCGCGCAGAGCACGGGCACGAGAGCCGCCAGCAGACCGAGCAGCGGCACGGCGCCGCCGTCGCTCCTGAGCACGAGGACGTAGGCGAGCAGCGCGAGAGCGGCGCACGTCAGCGTGTAGTACGGGCTCCAGCCCTCCCACCGGACGATCTCGTCGAAACCGCCGCCCGCGTCGTCGCTGAAGTTCGCGGCGAGGACGCAGGCGAACACGTGCGTCGTGTACAGCCAGGCGGCCTGGAGGCAGAGCACCGCCAGGCTCGCGCAGGAAGCCAGGATCCGCCGGGGGACGGGGACTTGGCGCACGTGCCGGATGCTGAAGCGCGCCGCGGCCAGTACCGTGCGGCCCGTGCGCCGGGTGGCCCGGTAGGTGCCGCGCCCCCACTGGTAGCACGTTCCGGCGGCGATCACCGCGATGAGGAACGACGCGACGGCGCCGGGGCCGAAGACGAGGTTCACGAGGCGGACCAGGGCGTCCGACAACTGCGGCAGATCGATGCCCTGGCTCTCGGCAAGGGTGGTCACCGGGTCGTTCTCCAACGGGGTGTCAGGCGGTGCGGAGCCTGACAGTGTAGGACCCGGCCCCCGGGCCGGGGAAACCGGGACCGGCACGGCCGTTCCGGTTCAGGGGCACGGCTCCTCCCGGCCGCGGGGGCCGTGGTCAGGGGTTGCGCGCGGCCTCCTCCAGGGCCGCGAGGACACCGGCCGGGGTCCAGTGCCCGGCGGCGCCGGGGCGGGTGGCCAGGTAGCCGGCGGCCCGTCGCGGGCTCCAGCCGTGGGCCTCGGCGAGGCCGGCGGCGAGGTGGCGGAGGTAGGCGGGGGAGGGCGGGCTGAGGTCGGCGCCGTCCAGCCGCCACGGCGCGGTGAGGGTCAGGACGGGCAGGCCGCCGAGGGTGCCGGGGCACACGAGCGTCTCGTACCGGCCGGGGCCGAACCGGTCGCGGCCGGTGCCGAGCACGGGTGCCAGGTCGAGGTCGGCGCCCGGCTCCCGGCGCATCTCCTGGGCGGCGATGTCACTGAGCTGCCCGGTGGTGACCAGATAGGCGCGGGCGGGCATCCGGCCGGGCCCGTCAGGGTCGTAGAAGGCCATCCCGCCGGTCCACACGAGCGACTCCAGGGCGAAGTACAGCAGCCCGGGCAGCAGCACCGGAGCCGTCCGTTCGGGCGGCCGGGTGTCCCGGCACCCGGGATACGTCCGGGCGCCGCCCGCGGGCCGGCCGCCGCGCAGGTAGCAGGCCAGCCGGCCGGCGTGCATGTTCGAGCCGTAGGCGGCGTACCAGACCCGGCCGCGGGCCCCGGCTCCCGCGGCCGGACCCGTCGGGCCGGCCGGCCGGCCGAGGGTCCGTCGTGTGTCGTCCATGGCGCACGACGGTATCCAGCGGCCCCCGGGCGGGCCACGGTCACCGCGCGGCGCCCGGCCGGTGGCCGCTCGCGGTGTTCAGGGCCTCCCAGCCGCTCAGCTTCACCCGGTCGCCCCGGCCGAGGACGGCCGCGCTCCGGTGCTCGCTCTCGTCGATGCCGAGCCACTCGGCGTAGGTCACCGGACGCACGCCGCGGGCGGCCAGCTGGTCGGCCAGCGGCGGCGCGGCCGGATCCGGCCGGTGCGCCGGCACCGCGCCCGGGGCCCGGTCGGCGAGCAGGGCGCGGACCGTCTGCGCGGCGTCGGCCCTGTTGGTCCCGATCACCCCAAAGGGCCCGCGCTTGAGCCAGCCGACGACGTACTCGCCCGGCCGCGGCCGGCCGTCGGCGTCCAGCACCCGCCCCTCGGCGTTGGGCACCACGGCGCGCCGCGCGTCGAAGGGCACCCCGGCCAGCGGGACGGACCGGTAGCCGACCGAACGCAGGACCAGCTGCACGGGGAGCACCTCGTACACGCCGGTACCGACGGCCCGGCCCGGCTCCGCCGGCACGGTCCGCTCCAGGCGCAGCGCGCTCACCCGGCCGGTGCCGAGGATCTCCACCGGCCGGCGCCAGAACCGCACCGACACCCGCCGGGGCCCGCCCCGCCGCTCCCGGCCGGCCCAGTCCGCGAGCACGGCCAGGTTGCCCCGCACCCGGCGGTCCGGCGCCGCGGGGCCGCCGGCGTCCCCGGCCGGGGCGTCCCCGTCGAGTTCGCCGCGCGCCGCCTCGACGGTGACGTCGACGCCCGGCAGCTCGCCGAGCTCGCGCAGCTCCCTGGTGGTGAAGCGGGCCTGGGCGGGCCCGCGGCGGCTGATGACGTGCACCTCCTCGACCCGGCTGGCCGCCAGGGCCGCGAGCACCGGCTCCGGCACGTCGGTGGCGCCGAAGTCGGCGGCCGGGCGGGCCAGCACCCGCGCCACGTCCAGGGCCACGTTGCCGGCCCCGATCACCGCGACCGCCCGGGCGCCGAGGCCGAACATCGCCGGGTCGACGTCCGGATGCCCGCAGTACCAGCGGACGAAGTCGGCGGCCGCGGCACTGCCCGGCAGGTCCTCGCCGGGCACCCCCAGCGTCCGGTCCCGGGCCGCGCCGGTCGCGTACACCACCGCGTCGTAGCAGGAGAGCAGCATCTCGCGGGTCACCTCCCCGCCCAGGCGCAGGCCGCCGAGGAACCGCACCCGCGGGTGTTCGAGCACCCGCCGCAGGTAGTCCGCGATCGACCTGATCGACGGGTGGTCGGGGGCGACGCCGTAGCGCACCAGCCCGTAGGGGGTGGGCAGCCGCTCCAGCACGTCCACCGCGACGTACGCGGCCTGCTGGACCAGCGCCTCGGCCGTGTAGAGGCCGGCCGGACCCGAGCCGACCACCGCCACCCGCAGGCACGGCGCCCCCTGGGCCCGGGGCGGGCACGGGAGAGCTGTCATGGCCTCCTCCTCCCGCCGCGGCCGTGAACGCCGCGCCCGCGCGGGCGCGGCAGGCGGGCGGCCGGATGCGGAGGGCCGGGTACGGACGGGTCGGATCGACGGGCGCCGTCGCCTCCATCGTCGCACCCGCCCCGGCCGCCCCGCACCGGAGCGGTCGGCCGGGTGAATGAGCGGGCCGTCGTGCGCCCGCCCGCGGCGGCGGGGGCACGGATGGGGCGAAGGGTTCCCACGAAAGAAAGGCCCTACCGTGAGCCGCGCACTGATCGTCGTCGATGTGCAGAAGGACTTCTGCGAGGGAGGAAGCGTCCCGGTCGGGGGAGGAGCGGACCGGGCCGCCGCCATCGCCCGCCTGGTCCGGCGCTCGGCCGGCCACCGGTACGCGCACGTCGTCGCGACCCGCGACCACCACATCGACCCGGGCAGCCACTTCTCCGACCACCCGGACTTCCAGAACTCCTTCCCCGCGCACTGCGTGGCCGGCACCGAGGGAAGCGCCTTCCACCCGGACTTCGCGCCCGTCGTCCCCGAGGCCGTCGACGAGGTCTTCTACAAGGGGGCGCACTCCGCCTCCAAGAGCGGCTTCGAAGGCGCGGCCGAAGACGGCACGTCCCTGGCGGACTGGCTGCGCGCGCGGGGCGTCGGCAAGGTCGACGTCGTCGGCATCGCCACCGACAACTGTGTGAAGGCCACCGCGCTGGACGGCGTACGGGCCGGCTTCGCCGTCCACGTCCTGCTCGACTACACGGCCGGGATCGCCGCCGACAGCACCGACCGCGCGATCACCGAACTGCGCCGGGCGGGCGTCGTGCTGAGCGGCGAACCCGTCGTCCTCGGCTGAGCCCGCCCGCACCGCGGTCATCCCGCCGTCCATGGGCGGGCTGTGACGCGATCGCACCGCCACCGCGTTGGAAGGGCATGAGGCACACGACGGAGCACGACCCGGCCCCCGACCGGCCGGCGGACTTCCTGGAGTTCGCCGCCGGGCGCGGTCCACACCTGGTGAGAACGGCGTTCCTGCTCACCGGCGGCGACGCCCATCTGGCGGAGGACCTGGCCCAGGAGACGCTGGGCCGGATGTTCGCCAGGTGGCGCACCGTCTCGCGGCTGGCGAACCCGGCCGGCTACGCGCAGACCACCCTGGTCAACACCTTCCTCACGCACAAGCGGCGCCAGAGCAGCGGCGAGCACGTCACCGACACGTTCTCCGAGACGCCGGTCAGCGACGCCGACCCGCTCCTGCGGCTGACGCTGCTCCGCGCGCTCGCCCAACTCCCGCCCCAGGACCGGGCGGTGCTGGTGCTCCGGTTCTGGGAGGACCGCAGCGTGGAGGAGACGGCGGCGGCCCTGAAACTGCGGGCGGGCGCGGTCCGCACCCGCAGCGGACGGGCACTGGAGCGGCTGCGCTCCGTACTCGGCACCGAACTCGCAGAACTGGCCACGAAGTGACGCCGAACCCGTCCGGACCCCAGCCCGAGGAGAGCCGCACCATGCCGTACGAGGACGATCTCGCCAACGCCCTGCGCGGGGCGGCCGAGCTGGCCCCTCGGCCGCACCTGGCCGCGTTCGCCGCCGGTGCCGCCGCCCGTGGCCGGGTGATCCGCCGGCGCCGGCGCGCCGCCGTGCTGGCCGTGTCCACGGGGATGGTCCTGCTCGCACTGACCGCCGCCGCCGTGCTCCCGGGCGGTGGTGGCGGCGGCGTCGCTCCGGCCGGCGAGCAGCCGATCACCGGCGCCTTCATGGAACGGACCGTCCGCACGCTGCTGCCGCCCGGGACGGTGTCCGACGCCCACGGCGCGGGCCTGGGGGAGGTCCAGCCGCCACAAGCCGGCCCCCAGGTGGTCTTCGTGTTCGACGACGGCCACGGCCCCACCCGGCTCAGCCTGACCACCGAACGGGTGGCCCTGCCGGTCGACGCGAGCACCGAGGGCACCGAGTGCATGACGGGGGACCAGCCGGGCGAGTGCGAGCGCACGGTCCGCCCCGACGGGACGATCGTCCTGGTGCAGTCGGCCACCGGGCGGCCGGGGTCGGCGGACCGCACCCGGACCGTCCTCGCCACCGGACCGGACGGACGCCGCATCCGCCTGGACGCCGTCGCCGGCGCTCCCGGACAGACGGCCACCGCGACGGACATCTCCATCACCGTGCCGCAGATGGTCGCGATCGTCACCAGCGGCGACTGGGACCCGGTGTTCGGCGCACTGGTCGCCCCGAAGTACCCCAAGACCGCCTTCTCCGGCCTCCCGGCGGCCAGGATCGCCGAGACCGCCGTCGCCCTGCTGCCCCAAGGCGTGACGGCCACCGTCCCCGAAGGCCGGTTCGGCGACGGCCAGTCGGATCTGACGCTGGCCGGCCGGGACCGCCAGGCCCACCTCGGACTCACCGCGCAGCGCGGCGCCGTCATCACCCGGGAGGCCTTCGAGTCGAGCGTCGATCCGAACTCCCGCGTCCGCACCGCTGACGGGACCTCGGTGGTCCGCCGCGAGGTACAGGCGGACTCGGACGAGAACGGCCCGGTGCTCTCCTGGGCCGTCGAGGCCCTCCACCCGGACGGCACCCGGGTGAGCGCCGTTCAGACCGCCCCCGGCGTCTGGCCGGACGTCCCGCCGCTGCCCGGACGCGAGGTGCTGACCATGGACCAACTGGTCACCCTGACGGCCTCCCCGACCTGGCGCGGCTGACACCTCCCCACCGGGGGCCGGGCACCCGATGACGGACCACCGGCCCCCGCGGAGCGCTCGCACGGACGAACAGCGACGGGCCCGGCACACTGTGTGCGCCGGGCCCGTCGTTTCGTAGCGGGGACAGGATTTGAACCTGCGACCTCTGGGTTATGAGCCCAGCGAGCTACCGAGCTGCTCCACCCCGCGTCGGTAACCACGACAGTACGGCACACGCCGCGCATTACCTAACGGGATCCGGACCACACGCCCACGAAGACCGGGAAACCGGCAAACCGGGCGGCTGCGGCGAACCGGTGGTCCTGCCGGCCCACGGGCGTCCGCCCCGCCCACGGGTGGAATGCCTGGGCGCATGAACGCCACCGACACCGCGCCGACCAGCAGCGCCATCACCCTGACGGTCAACGGCCGCACGCACACCCCGACCGTGGACCACCGCTCCACCCTGCTGGACGTGCTGCGTGAACAACTCGGCCTCACCGGCGCCAAGAAGGGCTGCGACCACGGCCAGTGCGGCGCCTGCACCGTGCTGCTCGAAGAACGCCGGGTCAACAGCTGCCTGCTGCTGGCCGTCGCACAGGACGGCGCCGCCGTCACCACCGTCGAAGGCCTGGCCGGCCCCGACGGGCCACACCCCCTGCAACGGGCGTTCGTCGAGGAGGACGCCCTCCAGTGCGGCTTCTGCACCCCCGGCCAGCTCTGCTCGGCCGCCGGCCTGCCGGCGGAGACCACCGCCGGGGCCGACCCGGCCGACGAGGCGACGATCCGCGACCTGCTCAGCGGCAACATCTGCCGCTGCGGCGCCTACCCCGGAATCATCCGCGCCGTACAGCGCGTACTGGCCGCCCGGACCGCCCCGCAGGCCCACGCATGAGGCCCCTCGGCTACACCAGGGCGACGGACGTGGCCTCCGCCGTCGCGCTGCTGGCCGCCGACCCGGGCGCCCGGGCCCTGGCCGGCGGCACCAACCTCGTCGACCTGATGAAACTCGGCGTCGAACGGCCCGCCCGCCTGGTGGACATCGCCCGCCTCCCGCTCGACCGGACCGAGGAGACACCCCGGGGCGGCCTGCGGATCGGCGCGACCGTCCGCAACACCGACCTCGCCGCCCACCCCCTGGTCCGCGACCGCTACCCGGCGCTCGCCCAGGCCCTGCTCGCCGGCGCCAGCGGCCAGCTGCGCAACATGGCCACCACCGGAGGCAACCTGCTCCAGCGCACCCGCTGCCTCTACTTCCAGGACATCACCAAACCCTGCAACAAACGGCGGCCGGGCTCCGGCTGCCCCGCCCGCACCGGCGTCCACCGGGACCTCGCGGTCCTGGGCACCTCCGAGCACTGCGTGGCCACCCACCCCTCCGACCTCGCGGTGGCCCTCGCCCTGCTGGACGCCGTCGTCCACCTCACCGGCCCGGACGGCGACCGCACACTGCCGCTCACCGCCCTCCACCGCCTGCCCGGCGACACCCCCGAACGCGACACCGAACTGGCACCCGCCGAACTGATCACCGCCGTCGAACTGCCGCCACCGCCCGCCGGCGCCCGCTCGGCCTACCGCAAGGTCCGCGACCGCGCCTCCTTCGCCTTCGCGACCACCTCGCTCGCCGTCCTGCTGGCACTGCGCGACGGACGGGTCGAAACGGTCCGGCTCGCCTTCGGCGGCCTGGCCCCCAAACCGTGGCGGGCCCTGACCGCCGAGGCCGCGCTCCGCGGCCGGCCCGCCACCGCCGCCGAGTTCGCCCAGGCCGTGGACGCCGAACTCGCCCCCGCCCGCCCGCTGCCCGACAACGCGTTCAAAGTACCGCTGGCCCGGCGCCTCGCCGTACGCGAACTGACCCGCCTCGCCCGGGAACAGGAGGACCGATGAGCACCGCCGCCACCCGCCTGGAGGCCTGGGAGAAGGTCACCGGCACCGCCCGCTACGCCGGCGACCACCACCCCCGGGCACTGGCACACGCCTGGCCGGTACCGGCCACCGTCGCCCGCGGCGACATCACCGCCCTCCGCACCGAGGCCGCGCTCGCGACACCCGGCGTCCTCGCCGTCCTCACCCACCGCAACGCCCCCGCACTCGCCCTCCCCGAAGACGGCGACCCCACCCTGCTCGTCCTCCAGTCCCCGCGGATCGCGCACCGCGGCCAGGTCGCCGCCCTGGTCGTCGCCGAGACCCCGCAGGACGCCCGCGCCGGCGCCGCCGCCATCGAGATCACCTACACCGCCGAACCGCACGACGTCGTCCTGACCGAGGACCACCCGGGCCTCTACACCCCCGAGACCGCCAACGGCGGCGACCCCGCCGTCCGCGAACGCGGCGACTTCGACACCGCCTACCGGCAGGCACCCGTACGGATCGACCGCACCTACCGCGTCGGCCCCCTGCACAACCACCCGATGGAACCGCACACCGCCACCGCCCACTGGACGGACGGACGGCTGACCGTCCACGACTCCAGCCAGGGCACCACCACCGTCCAGGAGACGCTCGCCGCACTCTTCGGCCTCACCCCCGCGGACGTCCTGGTGACCAGCGAACACGTCGGCGGCGGCTTCGGCAGCAAAGGCACCACCCGCCCGCACGTGGTCCTGGCCGCCATGGCCGCCCGCCACACCGGCCGGCCGGTCCGCCTCGCACTGCCCCGCGCCCACCTCACCGCCCTCACCGGACACCGCGCACCCACCCTGCACCGGATCCGCCTCGGCGCCACCGACCACGGCGAACTCACCGCCCTCGCCCACGAAGTGACCACCCGCTCCTCCACAGTCCAGGAGTTCGTCGAACAGGCCGCCGTCCCCGCCCGCATCATGTACACCTCCCCGCACAGCCGCACCACCCACCGGGTCGTACGCCAGGACGTCCCGACCCCCTCCTGGATGCGCGCACCCGGCGAAGCACCGGGCATGTTCGCCCTGGAAAGCGCCATCGACGAACTCGCCGAGGCCTGCGGCACGGACCCGGTCGACCTGCGCATCCGCAACGAACCCGCCCTCGAACCCGACAGCGACCGCCCCTTCAGCAGCCGCCACCTGGTCGAATGCCTGCGCGAAGGCGCCCGCCGCTTCGACTGGCCGCGCCTGCGCGCCCACGGCCCCCGCCAGGACGGACGATGGCTCCTCGGCACCGGAGTCGCCGCCTCGACCTTCCCCGTCCTGGTCTTCCCCTCCACCGCCGAGGCCGTCGCCCTCCCCGACGGCGGCTACCTGCTGCGCACCAACGCCACCGACATCGGCACCGGCGCCCGCACCGTCCTCGCCCAGATCGCCGCCGAGGCCCTCGACGCCCCCGTCGCACGGGTGTCCGTCGACATCGGGCGCAGCGACCTGCCGCGAGCCTCCGTGGCGGGCGGCTCCTCGGGCACCTCCTCCTGGGGATGGGCCGTCCACGAGGCGTGCGCCGGACTGCGCCGCGCGCTGGCCGCCCGGGGCCCGGGGCCGCTGCCCGCCGGGGGCGTGCGGTTCCGGGCGGACACCACCGAAGCCGTCCGGGCCGGCAGCGAGTTCGCACGGCACGCGTTCGGCGCGCAGTTCGCACAGGTGGCGGTGGACGCGGACACCGGGGAGGTGCGGGTGCGCCGGCTGCTCGGGGTGTTCGCGGCCGGCCGGATCCTCAACGAGCACACCGCCCGCTCGCAGCTCACCGGCGGAATGATCATGGGGATCTCGATGGCCCTGCTCGAACACAGCACCATGGACCCGGAGTTCGGCGACCACGCGGAACGCGACCTCGCCTCGTACCATGTGGCCGTCAACGCCGACGTGCCCGTGGTCGAGGCGTACTGGGTCGAGGAACGGGACACCCGGCTGAACCCCATGGGATCCAAGGGAATCGGCGAGATCGGCATCGTCGGCACCGCCGCCGCCGTGGCGAACGCCGTCCACCACGCCACCGGCGTCCGGATCAGGACGCTGCCGGTACGCCCCGAGCTTCTGCTCCCGCACCTGCCGGGCCAGCCGAGTCAGATGACCGGGGCCGGCCCGCACGGGTAGGCGCAGCACGGTGGTCCAGGACATCGCGTCGCGTTGGCCGTACCCCGGGTCGGCGCCGGGCCGTCGGGGAGCATCAGGCTCCCCGACGCCTCGCTGTCGCTATGCGCCGGCAAGGTCGTGGATGACCCGCTCGGTGGAGTCGAGTGCGGGGGACAAGGGGGAAGTAGCGGAGCGCGTCGGCGAGCGGGCCGGGCGGCGGAACGGCTGTCATGAGGCCTCTGGGGTGAGTCCGAGGACGGTGGTAGCGGCGGCCGTGGCCAGCAGTGCCTGGTGCTGGTGGGTGATGCCGAGCCGGTTGGCGTGGAACAGCTGATGACGGGCGAGGACAGCCCGCAGCCCGCGCCGGAGCCGGCCGTTGTCGGCGAGCACCCGCAGCTCCCGGCCGCATTCGGTGAAGGCGGCGAACCACGGCGCGGCGAAGGAAAGCTGTCCCACCGTGAGGAGCGTGGACGTGGGACCGGTGTCGGCCCGGAGCAGGGCGCCGACGCTGTTGCGGAGTCGGCGCCCGGGGTCGACGCCCCGGGCGGAGGGGCGGTTCTCCGCGACCGTGGCCCACGTGTCGCCGATCTCGTACCAGTCCAGGCCTGCGCCGCGCATCATCGCGATCCCGAGAAGCACGGACAACTCGCGGCGATGGTCCACCTGTTGGGCACTGTGAACGGCCCGCAGATAGGAAAGGGTGCGGTGACTGTCGAGGTGGAACAGCCGGTGCGTGACCTCCATCGCTTCCTCCCCGCCGAAGGCAAGCGTCTCGGGCTCGTAGATCACCGAGGTCCAGCCGGTGATCACGTTGCTGGTGCGGCAGTTCTCCAGTACCGCGTCCACGGCAGCAGTGGCGGCGTCGGCTCGCTCAGGGGTGGGCGGCTGGTAGCGCAGCCGCCATCGGTCGCCTTTGCGCAGGAAGTGCCAGGACGTGACGACGCCCTCGTTCTCCAATGCTGTCAGGGCGGGCCCGAGGTACTGTGCGGCGGACTTTTCGGCAGCACCGATGTCGGTCAGGTGCAGGTGGTAGTGGAGCCACGGGGGCTTGGCGGTGTCGGTCACGGCGGACTCCGTCCGGGTCAGGTGAGCAGCAGGCAGCTGTCCCACCCCGTGGTGGCAGGCTGGTCGAGGGTGAGGGTGTGGAGAGCGAGTGCGGTACCGGCCGCTCCTTCGAGCAGGCCCGCCTCGGTCGGGGAGGCGGCGAACGTGGTCATCGCGTCGGTGGCCGTGCGAAGCCTGGCAGCGGTGGTGACGTCGGCAGTGCGGGCGGCCAGGCGGCGGGCCAGGAGCCGCGTCCCGGCGGTGCCGTGGCACAACGTGTTGTCGGTGAGCCGGGCCAGCTGCTGCGGATCGGTCAGGCAGGCCAGCAGGGCGTGCTCGGCGAGCTCTTGACGGTGCTGGTCTCCGGTGGCGAGTGCGGCCAGGTGCTGGGCGTGGGCGATACCGGGGGTGCCGTAGCACCAGGACGGGCGGAGCGGGCCCTTCTGGCGGGTTCGGCCGGTCCGGTCCTCGTCGGGCGTGACGGCCTCGGGCCACCACGGTCCGGTGCCGGTGTCCTGCCGCCAGGTGTCCAGCCAGTGGGTGATCCGGTCGATCGCCTCCCGGTGGCCGGGTACCCGGATGCCGTCGGCCCAGGTCAGGGCGAGCAGGGCGAGCGGGCCGGTGATGCCGTGGGCAAGGCCGAGGTTGCCGTGGCCGCCGGGATAGTGCGGTGAGGGATCGCCGGAGGGCGCGATGTCGGTCCACCAGCCCGGCAGGTCGCGCAGGGGTTCGGCGAGGCGGACCAGATAGGTCAGCACGTCTCGCAGCAGGTGGCTGTCTCCGCGGGAGCGCAGGTTCACACCGAGGCCGGTCATTCCGTAGACGAGGTCGTACTCGGCGAAGATCGGCCGGTCCCGCCGGGTGATGCGCTGGTGGGCGGCGGCCAGCCGCTGTTCGGTCATCCGGTCGACGGTGGCCTCCAGCGCGGTGATCTGCCGCTCGTAGCTGCGGGGACCGCCGCCGGCGGCTGCGCGCAGGACGTGGGCGAGTGCCGGGGCACCGAAGAACAGGCCGGTCCCGGGGGTGGAGAGCACCGGTTGACGCAGGCATGCCGCGATCCAGGCGTGCACCGTCTCCCAGTCGCCGGCGCCGGTGGTGGCGCGGGTGATGTGCAACAGCGTGATGCCCGGGGCGCCCTTGGCCAGGGACTGCCCCCATTTCGCGGAGGCACTGTCGGGCGGGGCGATGAGCGGTTCGGTGAGCGCCGCGAGTGCGCCGCGGCCGGTAATGGTGATCATCGGGCCCTCTTCGGAGTGCGGGCGGTGTGGGTCAGGGCTGCGGCGCGGGCAAGCCGGTGGCAGGTGCGCTCGTGGTCGGGGTCGATGCCGATCGATCTCGCATGGTGCAGGTGCAGCAGCGCCCCGACTACCTCGCTCGGCTCCAACTCCAGCTGCTGGTCGAGAAGGTGGCGGTACTCGGCGAGGGCTTCGGCGCGTGCCCGCCAGGCCCGGGTCAACGCCCGGCCCCGGGCGGTACTCTCCGGCGCGGGCCAACTGCCCGGGTGCTCGGCAAGGGCCAGCGTCTGGCGGCACACGGCGCGGGGCAGGGCCTGACCGGTGTGGCGGGGTACGTGCTCCAGCAGCCACCGCAGTCCGGTGTCGGTCCCGAGCAACCCGGTGGCGATGGCGGCCATGCTCGCCGCCGTCACCGCCATCCGGTCGGCCTTCACCTGTTCGAGGTAAGCGAGTTGGGCAAGAACGGCCCGGGAGTCGGCGGCGAACACCTCCTCCGCCTGGCGCATCGCCGCGCCCCGGCCGTAGCGACCGGTCTCCGGCTGGTAGGTGTCCAGCTGGAGCCGGGTCAGCAGTCCGGCCGCGCGAAGTTCGGCCGCCCACACTCCGATCCGCTCCCCGGCCAGGGTGAACGCCGCCGCCTCCGGCAGCCCGATGCGCAGCCGCAGGTGCGGTTCAGGGTCGGTGTGGCGCAGGAACCACCACGCGGGATCGTTCACCCAGCGGTCCAGCAGGGCGGGCACCCGGGCCAGGATCTCATCGGCCCTGCGGGGATTGCCGTACAGACGGGCGTACAGCCACCGGGACGCCCCGGGCAGGTGCCCGTCCTCATGTCCGGTGACGTGCACGGCCCGCCGCCGGGTGAGCGGCAGGGGTGCCCGGGTGGAGTGGAGCTGGACGGTGATCTCGTGCGCCCGGCCCCCGCACCAGTCGTTCATCCCGGGGGCCGGAGCCTCGATGAGGGTGGCCGAGGTCTGCTTGTTGAGGTGGTCGCGCAGCAGGACCAGGTGCTCGGCCAGGCCCAGGTCGAGCGGCAGCTTCAGGTCCTGCTGGGTCAACTGCACCCTGGCCGGCGCCCGGTAGAGCGCCAGCCAGGCGCGGGCGGCTCTCTCCCAGTCGGCCCACGGCACACCTTCGGGTGGCAGGTCAGCAGCGGGAAGGTTCCAGCGCGCCGGGGACAGCACGACACGGCCGTGACGCAGCCGGGGCAGGAACGGCAGCTTCCCGGCGGCTCCCCAGTCGAAGCCGGTGAACACGGGGGTGAAGGCGTTGGTGATCTCGCACAGGAACCGGGCGAGGGGCTGGGTGTGCGCACGGAACTCGATCGCGTTCAGCACGCGCGGCTCGATCGGACGGCGGTCGGTGAGAGAGACCAGCCACATCCGCTGCTCGTCCGCGCACACCCCCAGCGCATCCAGCCGCAGCCGCCCGGCGCCGGGGCCGGGGCCGGGGTGCTCGCCGAGCGGCAGCACCGGCAGCAGCGCCGGCGTCCGGGCGACGTTCTCGACGCGGGCGAACAGCGGCGGCACGGACACCTGTACCGGCTCCGCGTCCGTGCGGAGCGTCGGCGCTCCGCAGATCGCCTTCTCGAAGGCGCCCCGGTCGGTGTCATCCAGCAGATGCAGGAAGCGGCCTGTGGTGGTCCCGGCGGCGCGCGGCGCGGCCACCACCGTCACGGTGAACGCGCCTGCGTCCAGCGACTCGGCGTCGCCGGCGGCAAGGTGAACGGTGAGCTCCGCGTGCGGCTGCACCGCGGCCGGACCCGACGCGGAGGCCAAGTGCTCCACCAAGCTGTCATCCAGGGCGAGTTCGTTGCCGCCTTCGACGGCGGCTTTCTGTGCGAGCGCGAGCAGCCGGGCATCGCGGCGCCCGAGCCTGGCCGCTGCCTCGGGCAGCACTGAGTCTCGGTAGCGGGCCGGAAAGCCGAGTCCGGTGTCGGGATTCACCAGATCGGCCACTGGCACTACCGCTCCGGGTCCGTACCGCTCGATGAAGCGGGCATGGTAGTCCAGCCAGACGGGATGGCCGTCGGGATGGGGGCTGAGCCGGGTCAGCAGCTCGGCGGCGCGCTCGGCCTCCCGGGCCACCCGCTCGGGCAGCACCGCCGGCCCTGCGGCCAGCCGCAGGTCGACCATCAGCGGCTGGCCGCCCTCGGCACCGCCTTCCATCGCGGCCGTGATCGCCGCCCGTGCCGTCCGCTGCTCCTCGGGGCTGTCGAGCAGGTTGTGCCGCTCCAGCCCGGTGTGAAGCCGTCGGAGTTCGGCGGTGATCCGGGCGGCCTCGGGGACGTCGTCCGCTCCTGCCTGCTCCAGGGTTGTGAGCAGGTGCCCGAGCGGGTCGGTGGTGGTCATCGGTGGCCGTAAGCCGCTCAGCAGCAGCTGCTGCCGGACCAGTTCACCCAGTATCAGCCGAACCTGCCCAGGGTGCGCGTTGGGGAACTGCTCCGCGAGGCGGCCGGCGAGCACACCAAGGGATACAGGTCCGGTGGCGCCTTCCAGGGCCGCCAGAACAGCCCGGGTGGCGCGCACCGACACCTCGACCGGCGCTTGGCCCGTCGGGTTTTGCTGAACCGGCAGCACGATCCGCTCTCCGCGCAGCACGCGCAGGTCGTTGGCCACCACCGACAGCCGGTCGGCCACCAGCGTTTCCAGCCGACCAGTGATACGGGCCAGCCACCGCGCGTCGACCCGGGCCACCGCACGGCCCGCATCCCACAGCGGGGCCACCGTCCGACTCCCGATCGGGCAGGCCGCCACCCCGGCGAACAGGCCGAACGGTGTCGCTCTGCCCTCACTCCGGAGCGCGTAGTGCATCACCGTGGCCGTCAACCGGCGCAGCCGCGCGGTGCCGATCGGGCCACCCGCGATCGCCGCGCGCACCCGGCCGGTCAGCTGCGCTCCTGCCGCCACCTCGATCGCGGACGCCAACTGCTGGTCGGACCAGGCGGTACGCAGCCAGGATCGCCAGGCCGCTGTGCCGACAGGGGTGCTGTCGGCGAGATCGGGCCATCGCGGCGCGGAGTCGGCGGGGCATGCCGAAGCGCGAATCAGGGCCGGTCCCACAACGCGGTACAAGGTGGTTCACCTCCGGAATCCGGGAAGGGCGAGGCCCGGGTGCGGCGGCTCTCACGGCGGCCGCACGCCGGGCCTCTGGCCACACGGGAGGGGAAGGGTCAGACGTTGCCGCCGCCACTGGCGCAGGCCGAGCCCGAGCAGGTACTGCCGCAGTTGTCGTCGGTGGAGCGCAGCAGGGCGGCGACCGGGTCGGCTCCCTCCACGATGCGCAGGTCCAGGTCGAAGTCGCCGTCCAGCGTGGGCGCGTTCTCAAGGGTGCGGGTCATGGTGGATCCTCCTGTTTCGTCGGTGGTGCTTGGTTGCCCGGCCGCAGGTCACGGCCAGGAGATCGTGAGCCGAACGTGTCGCTTGTCGATGACCGGCCCGTCCGGGAGCTGGTCGTCGGGGGTGCCGGCCGGGTGAGCGGTGAAGGTCGGTCCGGAGCCGGTGCGGTGCTCGCGGGTCCAGACCCCGACCTGCTCGGCGATGAGATCCGCCAGGCGACCCCTGTCGGGGCCGAAGCCATGTGCACCGAACTCGAACGTCGCCGGGCCGTTGCTGATCTTGCGGAGCGCCAGGTAGGCGAGGCTGTCACCGTCCACCACAAGCGGGCAGGCCATCCTGTTCGCCGGGGCGACTGTCCTGGTGTCCGACTCGGGGTCGACGGAGATCAGGCCGAAGCCGGGCAGGGAGCAGGCCAGCCACAGGTACAGCGAGTCGAAGGGCTCCTGGTTGCCGACCGTCACCTGCGTCCAACGCTCTGCCCGGGGCGTCTCCAGTACGCCCGCGAGACGGCTGGTGTCGGGCCGGTCGAGCTCGTCGAAGCGCAGCCCGACCTCCTTGGTGCCGCGCGGCAGCACCAGGTGCTCGTCGTGTGCGCCGGTGCCCTGCATCCTGACGAAGCCGCACACCTCCGCGCTGACGCTGACCAGACGGTCGCCGTCGCGGCGGAAGCTGATCGAGCGGGTCAGGCCGCGCATCCGCAGCGGCACGGTGATGGTCCCGCCCTCGGCGAGGCCGTCGGTCCAGGCGGGAGGCAGGTCCCACGCGCCGACCGTGACGACGACCCGGTCGAACGGCCCTCCGTCCACCGGCTCGGAGCCGTCGGCGAGCACCACCTTCACCCGGCTGTAGCCGGCCTCATCGAGGAACCTGGCCGCGCGGTCCGTGACGAACGGGTCGATGTCGACCGTCGTCACCTCACCCTCCGGACCGACGAGTTCGGCGAGCAGCGCCGCGTTGTACCCGCCGGATCCGATCTCCTCCACCCGCATCCCCGGCTGTACGTCGGCCTGTTCCAGCATCAGGGCCTGAATCTGCGCGGCCGAGACCGAACTCACCGCGAGACCGTGCCCGTCGCGCTTCGTCACCAGCGCGCGCACCGGCTCGTACGCCTCGGTCGGCGACACCTCGGGCGCGAAGACGTGCCGGGGTACAACCAGAAGGGCATCGGCCACGCGGTCCGTGCGGATCGTTCCGTCGGCACGCAGGGCGTCGACCATGGCCGAGCGCAACTGCTCGTCGGTCTCAGCGGTCTTCGGCAAGGTGGACATGGCAACTCCTCTTCGTAGGTGCCGCGGTGAACGCACCGCGGCGGGTCGGTCTCTGGGCTACATGACCATGAATGGCCTCCGGATGACGCCGAAGACGCTGGGGCGGAGCACGAGGAGGACAGCGGCGGCCGGCCGGAGGTTCAGTGAGGCTGCGGTGGCAGCCGGGAAGCTGCGGCCGAGGAGGACCGGTTCACGCGGCCCGGGCGGTCACGGCGCCCGGCCGGTCGCGGAACCTGATGATGTCGCCTGCAACAACGGGGCGAACCAGCCGTATACGGGAGACAGCCTGTATAGCGGCGAGAGGCCCGGAGAGGGACATCTGGCGGTCCCGTTCGGTCAGGCCCGCCGGTTGCATTTCCGCCCCGGCGGTGGCATGGCCGGAGAACGCCGGGGAGAGCGAGGCGACTGCGACTTCGAACCACACGTCCCGGCCTGCCACCTCCCCATTCCCGTTCGTCCTGTCGGTCCACCCGAAGCTCTCGGCGTAGGAACGAACCAGAAGGAGCCCGTCGCCCAACACGATGCCCGCCAAGACGGTGATTCCATGGAGCAGTCTGTTGCGAATGTCGCCAACAGCTTTCGTCCTTGTGGGTGTTGCGAATTTCATTGCGCATTGCATGACAGCCTCCGGGCCGTGCGTGTGGGGCAGCAGAGGGTGAAGTCCGGTCGCCCACCTGGCGATCACGTCTCGCTCCTGGCCGTTCAGAAGCGTCCGTGGTCCGCCCCAGCCTGATCCGCTGCGGCCACCAACAATGTCGGCGAAAGCCGCGCAGAACCAGAACACTGGGCACAACACTTGATACGTCATCAGTGAGCGGTAGCAACACTCGCTTACCACTCGTTAACACTTGTCGCGCAGGAGCCAGCCGGCGGCGAGACTGGTGGTAGGCGCCGGAAAGGGACACCTTGGCGCCAGCCTCAGGAAGGGGCCGACCTTGCAGACGCGCTTAGGAGAACTCCTCTTCAGCTCCGGCGAGACCACCGAAAGCTTCATCGAACGCTACAAAGCAACCGGCAAGGCCCTGTTCAAGGAGACCAACAACCGGGACTTTCAGACGCTGGACCTGTCAGTCATGACCGTCTCCCGCTGGAGGAACGGCGGTGTGAAGGGGTTGCCCCGCTTTCCTGCACCGGCGGTTCTGGAGCGGATGTTCCCCAGGCTCACCGCCAAGGACCTGTTCGCCCCGGCGGGCGGCAGCTCAATGCCGCCAGCCGTCGGGTCCGTGATCGATGAAAGCGATCTTGTAATGAATGCACGACGAGCCGCCGAGCACGCGAGCGATGCCGCGGCCAGCAACCTGCCGGACATGACGATCGACCAGGTTGAGGACGATGCCCTCGCGCTGGCTCGGGCCTATCACACCCATCCGCCGTTCGCCGTGTACGGGATGGGAAACGAGTTGCTCGCCACGGTCACGGCGATGCTTGACCGCACCCAGATCGTCAGGCAGCGGGAACGTCTCTACCTCGCGGCCGGCCAGGCTTCGGCAGTCTTGGCGACTGCGGTGTTCGACCTGGGGTCGATCACTGCTGCTACGAGCTTCGCACGGACAGCCGCCATGTACGGGGAGGTCGTCGACCATGGCCCTCTCAGGGCTTTCGCTCACGGAACTCTTGGGATTCTGGCCTACTGGGATCAGCGGCCCGCAGAGGCCATCCGACAGGTAGAGAAGGCGCAGAGTTTCCCTGGACTCGGCGACACGGCCCGCCAGCGCCTGGCGGTGATCGAAGCGAGGGCCTATGGCCACCTTGGTGATGCCAACTCCGCTCGCCTGGCCGCGACTGCCGCTCTGGAACCCGGCGATGGGAAGCGAGACGGCCTGCACGATGACGTCGGCGGTGAGTTCAGCTTCTCGCGCCGCCGCGCGCTCATGAGCAACGCCACGACGTTCCTTCTCGTCAAGGACGGTCCGGCCGCCGAGCAGTCGGCAATGGAATCGATCGCCCTGATGCGGAAGGTCCACGATTCTGGCCTGTCGACCCCTCAGGAAGCAACGGATCTGGCGCAGGCAGCCATCGACCTGAGCCACGCCAGGCTACTGGCCGGCGAATTCGATGGAGCCGTGGAGGCGGTAGCGCCCGTTTTCGAGATCCCCAAGGAGTGGCGGGTAGCCGGCATCACATCCCGTGCTGGGGGTCTTCGGCGCGCTCTCGCGTCTCCGGAGATCAGCGGACCGGGTCCTGTACGGGTGGAACTCGCTGAGCGGATCGAGGAGTATGTGGCCGTCGGCGCGCACTCCCAACTCGGCGGCACGCTGGCCATAGGCTGATCCGTCAGTCAGCGGACGCTGGCCAGCACGAGGGCTTCCTTGTCCTCGCTGATGCCGTGGGCGTGGCGCCTCGGGTGGTCAATTAGTTCGCCACCCTCTTGGAGCCACGCCCACGTTTCGTTGATCGTCTGCTCGATCGGCCGGAACCGTGCCCCGGCGGACACTGCCTTCTGAGAGCAGACGCTCCAGACACCCTGGTGCGTCCGCCACAGCGGCAGTTCGGTCCACTCCGTCACACCATGCCTGGCCAGCGCGTCGCTCTGGGCCCACACAGGTCGGCCGACCCCGCCCGTGACGCGCAAGCAGGCCTCAACAAAGTCACCGAAGGTAATTCCGATCGGGTGTGTGACGTTGAAAATGGCGCCCTCGGCTACGGCCGCCCGGTCCAGCGCGAAACCGGCAACGTCTCTGACGTCAACTGGCTGGATGAGTCGATCGGCCGGTGCGGGCGCGAGAATGCTGCCGCCACGAGCTGCCCGGCCGAGCCACCACGGAAGCCTCCCGACATACTCTTTAGGGCCGAGGATTACCCCCGGGCGTAGGAATGTCACGTCGTTCCCGAACATGGTGGTGACCGCCCGTTCACCGCCGGCCTTCTGGAACCCGTAGACAGTCGGGGACCCGTCCACACCCGTGTATCCGAAGGTCTCGTCGGCGTCAGGCGGGCAGTCAAGCATGGCGTCCTGTTCGGTCAGTACCGCGTGGGGCCACCCCCGATACACAGAGACCGTCGAGACATGCACCCAATGGCGAACCTGGGAACGCAACACCGAGGCACCCAGGAGTACGCCCCTCGGGGCCAACTCGGTCGAGGACGTGTCGATCACCGCGTCCCACGGACCATGACCGGCAAGACGGCGCAGATCTTCCTCCACCGTCCTGTCTCCCAGTACGTGATCAGCCCCGGGCGCCGGTGAACCGGACCGGCCGCGGCTGAACGTCGTCACTGACCACCCACGCGCCAGCGCGCCGTCCACCACCGCTCTGCCGAGAAACCAAGTGCCACCCATCACCAGAAGCCTCATGCGTCGATCCTGCCTGCTCAACCGCCATCTACGCCACCCTTGACGGAGGCTGGCCAGGTCGAGCCGGCGCGGAAGGTCAAGTCTCCCGTGTGCCACAGCGCGCAGCAGCGCCGTGTTCGAGGAAATTCATCACCGCACAGAGAGACAAGATCACACGTGACCTTTCACCAGAACGCCTACCGTGATGGCGGCCTCGACGCCGGGGCCTGGAGCGGCCGTGACGAGATCGCGAATCCGTGGTGTTCACGTAACGGTTGACCCCGCGGTCTTCCTAAAGGATCACCCAGCCGCTAGACCCTAGGGGACACCACCACGAGACGAGCAGGACGATGACGAACCCACCTCCCGGCTACGGCTACCCGTCAGAGCAGAACCCCTACGGCAAGCAGCCTCCGGCGCAGCCGGGCCACGGTGCCCCGCAGGGCCCGTACGACCCGCAGTCCGGCCCCGGCTACCCGCCCCCGCCGCCCGGTCCCGGCTACCCGCCGCCCGGCTCCGGCTACCCGCCCCCGCCCGGTTACCCGCAGGGCGGCGGCCAGATCCCGCCGTGGCTGGGCCCGGGCCGCACCCTGGCCGGCCCCGGTGACCGCTTCCTGGCCCGCCTGATCGACTGCCTCGTGCTGCTGATCCCGTTGCTCGTGATCCAGCTCACCGTCGCGTCCGCGGCCGGCTCGATCCTGGCCGGCGTCATCGGCGCCGTGGTCGTCTTCGGCTACGAGGCGGTGATGATGCTCACCCAGCTCCAGCAGTCCGTCGGCAAGAAGGTGATGAAGCTGCGGGTGGTCTCGGCGGCGCACGGCGGCCGTCCCTCCGACAACGAGCTCTGGACCCGCAGCGCGGTCTACGGCCTGCCCCAGGCGGTCTACTGCATCGGCTCGTTGTTCTCCCTGGTGAACGTGCTGTCGCTGCTCTGGGACAAGCCGCTGCAGCAGTGCTTCCACGACAAGGCGGCCAAGACCGTGGTGGTCAAGGAGGCCTGATCGGCGGACGGTCGCCGCCCGTGAGCCCGACGAAGCCCGGTCGCCCCGGTCACCCCGGCGGCGGCCGGGCTTCGTGCTCCGCGCGGTGGCGGCGTCAGGGCTGCGGCTGAAGGACCACCTGCCGGAGTTCGGCGGTGCACATCATGTAACCGTCCGGGGTCGGCAGGCGCTCCAGGTAGTGGGTGAGGTCCGCGCCCAGCGAGAACACCCTCACCGGGGTACCCGCGGCGCGCGCGGACTCCACCACCCTGCGCACCCCGTCCAGGACGGCCGGGTGCCGGGTCTGGTAGGACTCGGCCACCAGGTGGTTGGTCCGGT
The DNA here is from genome assembly GCF_044753005.1 of Kitasatospora sp. NPDC088548. Classification (NCBI taxonomy): domain Bacteria; kingdom Bacillati; phylum Actinomycetota; class Actinomycetes; order Kitasatosporales; family Streptomycetaceae; genus Kitasatospora; species Kitasatospora sp. NPDC088548. The sequence continues at coordinate 113,666 of NZ_JBIVMI010000005.1, read as the reverse complement.
CCGCGGCCAGGTAGAACTGCACCAGGTCCTTGGTGCCGACGAACAGCTCGCTGGCGCCCGCGGCGCAGATCTCCGTGGTGGCGTGCACCGCCGCGGGCGTCTCGATGAACGCGGACACGGGCACGTCGGCCGGCAGTTCGAGGTGCGTCCTGAGCTGGGCGAACTCCTCCGCGTCATTGAGGAACGGAACCGAGAGGTGCACGCGGTCCGCGTCGTCGCCGAGCCGCTTGCGCAGGGACGCGAGCACGGTGTGCAGCGCGTCCCGGTAGGCGGTCGAACCCAGCAGCCAGCGCGCGCCGTGCAGGCCCAGCTCGGGGTTCGGCTCGACCGCGACCGGGGCCAGCTCGGTGACGCCGGCGGCGTGGTCGGAGCGGAGGTCGAGAAGCCTCAGGACCAGCCGCTGGCCGGGCAGGAGCGCCTCGACGAAGGTGCACAGCCGGTCCGCGACGGCCTGCCCGTAGACCGCGATGTCGGCGGGGCCGCCGTCCAGGGCGTCGAGCGGACGCAGGCCCGCCGCCAGGCAGAGGAACTCCTCCCGGATGAAGAAGGAGTCGACCCGCTTCGCGTTCGGCCCGCACGAGTTGATCGTGCGGATGTCCTGCAGGTCCGCGATGACCGCGCACGCGGAGCCGAGATGGTCCACCGACGGACTCCCGGCCCCCGGGCCCGGGGCCCCGACACCCGCGTCGGACCCGATGACGACCGACTGGCTCTCCAGGTGCAGCGTCACCTCGCCGACCAGGTCGGCGAGGTCCGCCTGGTCGACGCGGAGCACGGGTATTCCCCGGCCGCGGCAGATGGACTGCATGTGGCCGGTCAGCCCACCCGAACCGCAGACGATCGCACGCGCCGCCACGATCGCGTCGTACAGACCCGCTTCGAGGGAAGGGGCGACGAGGATGGATCCCTCGAGTGGACTTCTGGTGCGGTTACAAGTACCTCGCAACACACTCTGTGTACCACCGGTCAAAAGGAATCCCTGAATCCGCCGCCCGTTCAATTAATCCCCCAGATCTTCGGCGTTCGCTATCCCCAGTTGTCGACGCAGCTGCCGTGGTGTCACGGAGACGTCGGTGAGTCGTTCGACGGCGGCCCGGGTGACGAACGCCCTGGTCAGGCGGTTGTGCCGGGAAGCCTCCACCGGAAGGGTCGGAAGTGCGCCGATGGACCGGATACAGGCGTCCAGCCGGGAATCGAGCAGTTCCCGTTCACTTCGGGCACGGGTGGCCATCCTCCTCACCTCCATGACCACAGCCTCCTCGAATCCGGCCCCGGCCGCTTCCTCTGTATTGCCGACATGGCCACGGTATTGAGCCATGTTCCCGGCCGACCCGTCTTCGCGCAGTTCCAGTTGTTCGATCGCGTGTGCGGCGACCGCGATTGAATGGTTCTTGATGGCGGCGAGATTGAAGGTGAAGGCACCGGTCCGGCCGTTCCGCACGATCTCGTCGCCCTCTCTCAGCACGCCGACCGCGGAGACCGGGCCGGCCGGCTCCCCGCCGGGGCCCAGCAGCACCCCCTGCCCGTCGACCTCCAGGCCGCGCCCGGTGCGCTCATGGGGGACCGCGATCCCCCTGCGCAGGAGATTCCTCCAGAGCGGCTGGCCGACCCTGCTGTAGTCCGACTCCCGGCCGAAGTTGGACACCACCAGGTCGGCCTCGATGGCGTGTTTCTCCTCCGGGGCCACGACCGAGACGACCAGCCGCCCCGACCGCGCCGGCGTGATCCCCTCCACGTTGCCGACGACCAGCTTCACCGACCCGTCCGCCGGGTGCATCGCGCGCTCGATGACCTCCATCGTGTACTCCACCGCGCCGACCCGGAAAGCGGCTATCGCGGTACCGAACTCGTCCAGCAGGCGCCGCAGTTCATCGGAGGGAATCCGCTGGAGGGCCTTGGGCAGATGCGGCTCCCACGCCTTGGCCACCCGCTCCGCGACCACCACCGGGTCGACCCCGGGATGGTCCCGGACGACCGCCGAGCACGCCGCCTCCCACTCGGCCCGGACCCGGGCGAGGAACTCCTCACGATTGCGGTACGGCTCCAGCAGCGTTGCCGGGCAGGGCAGTTGCACCACTCCGTGCTCGTGTCCGCCGGGGTACGTCCGGAACATCGTCCCGGTCTTGGAGATCAGATGGATCCTCCCGGTGTGGCCCCGGCGCAGCAGAAGGCCCGCCGAGTCGTACGCGCTCAGCACGGACCCGACGATCGCGACGGTCGCCCCGGGCGGCAGCGCCGCGAGCTTTCGGACGCCGGCCGCTGAGTACGGGTTCCGCACGAAGGACTCGTGCGCGAACACCCCGGCGGCGAAGGGCGGTTCCCTGAGTTCGAGGCCGGTCGCGAGAACGACGTGATCGGCGAACAGCACGGTCTCTTCCGGGCCCGGCCCGGCCCCGGTACCGCCCGCGGACGGCCGGCGCACCGTCACCTCGACCCCTGCGGGCCGTACGTCCAGGTCGACCGCCTCGCCGTCCGCCTCGACGAGCACGACACCGGGACAGGCCTCCCGCCTGGCCTCGGCCAGCCGGTCGATCAGGTAGTCCTGGAAGATCCGCCGGGGCGCCGGGCCCTGCTCGACGAACTCGAGCCCGGCCCAGGGCTCCGGCCAATCCCGGCGGTCGGCCTCGGAGTTGGCCCAGCGGACGAAGTCATGGACGTCCTCCCGGAACACCGACATCCGACCCGCCTGGATGTTGAACACATGGTCCCAGGGGTTGCCGTCGCGGTGGTACGCGACGCCGGCGGACCGGTAGTCGCAACGCCGCTCCAGCAGGACGATCTCGAGCGGCCTGCGCGCGAAGCGGAGCAGCCGGATCGCCGTGGCGGTGCCGGCCAGGCCCGCCCCGACGACGAGAACTCTTGGACATATGCCTGTTCGACTCATGGTGGAGCCTCCCCGCTGAACGATGGGCACCCGGCTCTGCGGTCTCCCCCCGGGCGCAAGGACTGCTGACGGAGTGTTACCTCGACGGAAGGAAGTACTGTCCGGACTGAGCCGATCCGTCCTTTCCAGGGACCGATCACCGGCGACGCGGACGCGGATCGTCCGCGGACAAGGCTAAGGGCTCGCACACAAGATCACATGAACACGGACCGGACGGCCGCCGCGGATCCGCGCGGCAGCCCGGGACGCACCGGGCCTCCGTACCCGGTGCGCCTGTCCGCAGGGCGATGACCGGACTATCGTTAGCTGACGAGAGCTATCGACATGCTCTCCGCACGGCAGCCACAGCCGATCGCTCTCCAGGAGGCAGCGGTGGCGACCAGAGCAGCGAGCGGTGACAGAACCGGCCGTACGGGCCGCTCCCGCAGGACCGCCGGTCCCGGCCGTCCGCACGACAAGTGGGTCGCGCTCTCCAACACCACCCTCGGCACCCTGATCGCCACCGTCAACGCCTCGATCGTCCTCATCTCACTTCCCGCGATCTTCAACGGCATCGGCCTGGACCCGCTGCAACCCGGCAACGTCGGCTACCTGTTGTGGATGCTGATGGGCTACCTGCTGGTCACCGCGGTCCTCGTGGTCACCCTCGGCAGGCTGGGCGACATCCACGGCCGGGTGCGGATCTACAACGCCGGCTTCCTGATCTTCACCGTCACCTCGGTGGCCCTCTCGCTCGACCCGCTGCACGGCGGCCCCGGCGCGCTGTGGCTGATCGGCTGGCGGGTGGTCCAGGCGGTCGGCGGCTCGATGCTGATGGCCAACTCGGCGGCGATCATCACCGACGCGTTCCCGGCCGACCGGCGCGGCACGGCGCTCGGGGTGAACGTCGTCGCGGGCATCGCCGGCTCGTTCATCGGTCTGGTGCTGGGCGGGCTGCTGGCCGAGTGGAACTGGCGGTCGATCTTCTGGGTCAACGTGCCGATCGGCGTCCTCGGCACGGTCTGGGCCTACCGGTCGCTGCGCGACACCGGGGTACGGCGGCCCGCCCGGATCGACTGGTGGGGCAACCTCACCTTCGCCGTCGGCCTGACCGCCCTGCTGGCCGCGATCACGTACGGTATCCAGCCCTACGGCGGCCACACCATGGGCTGGACCAGCCCCTGGGTGCTGGGCGGGCTGACCGGCGGGGCGGCGCTGCTGGTCGCCTTCTGCCTGATCGAGTCCAGGGTCGCCGAGCCGATGTTCCCGCTGGCCCTCTTCCGCGACCCGGTCTTCGCCGGCGGGAACGCGGCCACCCTGCTGGGCTCGATCGCCCGCGGCGGCCTCCAGTTCATGCTGATCATCTGGTTGCAGGGCATCTGGCTGCCACTGCACGGCTACGACTACGCGGACACCCCGCTCTGGGCCGGGATCTACCTGGTCCCCCTGACCTTCGGCTTCCTCGCCGCCGGGCCGGTCTCGGGATATCTCTCGGACCGTGCCGGGGCCCGGCTGTTCGCCTCCGGCGGGCTGGTGGCGATGGCCGTCTCCTTCGCCGGACTGCTGGTGCTGCCGACCGACTTCGGGTATCCGTGGTTCGCGTGCCTGGTGTTCCTCAACGGCCTGGGCGGCGGCCTGTTCGCGGCCCCCAACACCTCGCTGATCATGTCGAGCGTGCCGGCCGAGGCCCGCGGCGCCGCCTCCGGCATGCGTGCCACCTTCCAGAACGCCGGCATGGTCCTGTCGATCGGCGTCTTCTTCTCACTGATGGTGGCCGGGCTGGCCGGGTCGCTGCCGCACACGCTCAGCTCCGGGCTGACCGCGCAGGGGGTACCCGCCGGCGACGCGCAGACCATCGCCTCGCTGCCGCCGGTCGGCACGCTCTTCGCCGCGTTCCTCGGGTACAACCCGATCCGGCAGCTGCTGGGCCCGCACGTGCTCGGACAGCTCCCGGAGGCCAACGCGCATACGCTGACCGGCCGGCAGTTCTTCCCGCAGCTGATCTCGGGGCCCTTCCACGACGGCCTGGTCGTGGTGTTCTGGCTGGCGATCGCGATGTCGCTGGTCGCCGCCGCGGCCTCGCTGGTGCGCGGGCGTACCCGGCCCGGCGGCCCGCGGCCGGGCGGGGGAGAGGCCGGTGGACGCCCCGGCGCGGGCCGGCGCGGGCCGGCCGGAGGGGCCGGCCGGTCATGACCGGGGCCGGGGCCGGCGCCGCGAGCGGGGCCGGCGGCGGTGGCCTCTCCGCGGAGGCCGTCGTCCGGCTCCGCCTGGTCATCGCCCGGCTCCACCGGCAGATGGCCCAGGCCTCCAGCGGCAAGGACCTCACCTCCGCCCAGCTCTCCGCGCTGGCCCGGGTCGAGCAGCACGGCCCGCTGCGGCTCGGCGAACTCGCCGCACGGGAACGGGTCGCCGTCCCGTCCATGGTCCGCACGATCGCCCCCCTGACCGCCGACGGGCTGATCGCCAGGACCCCCGACCCGCTGGACGGCCGGTCACAGCTGCTCGAACTCACCCCGGCCGGCCTGGCGGCGATCACCCGGATCCGCCAGGAGCGCTCCGCGCTGCTGGCCCACCGCAGCGGGCGGCTCACTCCGCAGCAGTGCCGGGAACTGGAGGCCGCCGTCCCACTGCTGGAACTGCTGCTCGACGAGCCCGAGGCCGGCCGTCCCGCCGCCGGGCGCCCCACCCCGGACCAGGGCGGCACCGGCACCTGACGACCCGCCCTCACCCCCGCCGGCCGCGTCCCCGGGCCTCACGGGCCGGTACGGCTAGAGCGCGGCGGGGGCCATCCCGAGCAGCCCGCCCAGCCGACGGACCGAGGCGGGCGACTCGCGGTGCAGGCCGGCGATGTCCAGGCCCTCGTCACCCAGGATCATCAGCAGCGCCTGCTCCCCGATCGACAGCACCACGACGTAGCCGCCGTTGCAGCGGGTGACCACGTCGCGCAGGCCGCCCAGGCCGAACTCGGCCGCGGTGCGCCGGCCGAGGCCGAGCATGGCGGCCGACAGGGCGGCGGCCGACTCGGGGTGCACGGCGGCCGTGTCGGCGGCCACCAGCAGGCCGTCGGCGGTCGAGATGACACTCTCGGAGATGCCCATGACCCGGTCACGGAGGGACTTCAGCTCGTCGACGAGTGCTGCGGGCGATGTCTGGCTGCTCATGGTGCGCTCTTCTCGGTGTTCTCGGTCGTCTCGGTCCGCTCGGCGCGGTGTCCGTTCGGTGGCTCGTCGGAAACGGCCGCCGGGCCCCCGGGCCGGGCGGGGCCGCCCAGGCTGCCCTGACCCCCCGGGCCGCTCTGGCCCCCCGGGCCGCGCACGCCGGGGGTCCGGCGCGGCAGCGGCCCGGTCCCGGCCGGCGGCGGGCCGCTGGGCGGGGTGCGCGGGGCGACGCCCGGCACTCCGGCGGCCGGGCGCGCCGGCTCCCGGTGGAGCAGGTGCCGGGCGTCCATCCGGGCCAGGTCGAGCAGCACCGCGAACAGCCCGCGCCCAAGGGCGAATCCGATGTCGCGCGCGGTGCGCCGGCCGGTGGCGGCGATCAGGATCTCCCGGTAGCGGTCCGGGATCCGCAGGGCCCTGGACTCGGCCTGCGCGGCGGGGCGGATCCGGGTACGGGCCAGCTCGCCGGGCGGGCCCCAGAGGCGGGTCAGCAGGGCCACGCGCTGGGCGGTCTCCTCGAACAGCCGCTGCGGCTCGATCCCGGGGCGCAGCGCGATCCCGGCGGGCGCGGCCGCCTCGGCCACCTGCCAGCTGCCGGGCGGACTCAGCACCAGGGCGAAGGCGCCGTCGAAGACGGCGGCCGCGCAGACGGTTTCGAGCTCGGTGGCGCCGATCGACCCCTGGGCCACCAGAGCCGCACCGAGGCCGCCGCCCCACGGCCCCGGGGCGTCGCCCGCGCGGGCGGCCGCGGCGGCCGTCTCGGCGGCCGCCCAGTCCGCCTCGCCGACGCGCCGCGACTTCAGCAGCAGGGTCTCGGCGGTGGGGGCTCCGGGGGTCTCGATCGCGGTGACCAGCCCCTGTTCCAGGTGGATCGTGCCGCCCGGCGCACTGGAGACGGTGACCGAGCCGGTGAATCCCGCCCGGCGCAGCGCCAGCAGCAGCGCCGGCACGTTGCGCGCGGCGGGCGGCACGGGCCGGGCGGAGTCATGGGAACGGATGGTCATGCCAGCAGGTCCCCGGCCCGGTCGGCCGTCTGACGCAGCGCCAGCGCCAGGTTGGTCCGCTCCCGGTCCAGCACGGTGGCCAGCAGCAGCGGGTCGCCCTGCCGGGGCACCACCCGGACGACCTGGTGATGGCGGGTGCTGGTGACCACCAGACTCTCCAACTCGCCCTCCGCCCCGGCCTCGTGCAGCCGGTCGCCGATCAGGTTCGTCAGCTCGGCGAGCTCCGCTCCGGTCCCGAGCAGCCGGTGCTCCCCGGCGGACCGGTAGCCGAGGCCCGTGACGGCGTCGACGAGGGCGGCACCGACGACTCCGGGGGAGCCGAGCACATCGGAGAGGGAAGCTTCGAGTGCGCGCACCGGTACCCCTTCACTTTTCTGAACTGCCTGCGCAGCGTACTTTATTCCACCCTTTCCGCGCGGTGACCACAGCTGACGACTTCTTGCTACTTTGTCCCCTGCACACGGGGGTTCCGCCCGGAAGTCACGCAAAGGACGAACAGCTCATGAACATTGACAACGCACTCAAGGACGCGATGGGCATCGAGGGCGCCATCGGGGTGGCCCTGGTCGACTACGAGAGCGGTATGTCACTCGGGTTTCTCGGCGGGAGCCAGCAGCTCGACCTGGAGATCGCGGCGGCCGGCAACACCGAGGTCGTCCGCGCGAAGATACGCGCCCTGGCCGCGCTGTCGGTCGACGATGTCATCGAGGACATCCTGATCACGCTCGGCACCCAGTACCACCTGATCCGCCCGCTGGCCCGCAGCCGCGGCTCGCTCTTCCTCTACCTGGCCCTGGACCGCTCGCGCGCCAACCTGGCGCTCGCCCGGCACGGCCTCAAGCGCATCGAGACCGGGCTGGACGTCTAGGCCACCGCCGGGGGGCCGCCCGCCCGGGGAAATCCCGGCGGGCCGTGCGCCGCGAGACAATGGCCGGACGGCGCGAAAGCAATGCGTGATGAACCGGCTACCGCGACCCGGCCGTGGAAATAGGGCCGGGATCCCATCCGGTGCGCACCCAATCACGGAAACGCGTGACTTTCCGATGACTGGGCGTCATATTCTTTTCACTGTTCCGGCGCTCCGGCCCAAAGCCGGAACCCCGGAACACCGGGCCCGGAACGCCGAATGGAACGCACAAGTCGGCCCCGGTACCCGCCACGGCCTGTCGCGCCCGGCCCCGGCCTGCGCTTCACCGTCCCCGGCAGCGGCGTCTTCGAGCTCACCGGCCACGCCTACCTCCCGGACGGCCCGCCGGCCGAGCGCGACGGCAACAGCTACACCCGTCTGTCGGGCCACTGGTACGCGTGGACGGACAACGGGCACTTCTGACGCCCGGCACGCGCCGGCCAACCGGGCCCGGCCGAGCGCCCCGCCGCCCGGCCGGCAGGGTCAGCGCGCCGGGCCGGCGTCCTCCGGCAGAGCGGCCACCACGAGGGCGACGGCCTCCTCGGGGGTCTCGGTGCGGGCGACGACCTCCCCCTTCTCGTTCCGTACGACGTACAGCCCGTCGTGGTGCGGGTCGACCGAGTACCCGACCGACGCGTACGGGAAGTTGACGCGGGTGGAGAACCAGAGCATGTAGTGGCTGTTGACCGGCATCAGCCGACGAAGGGCCGGCTGGGCGTGAGCCGCTTCCGTCAGCGCACGGCTGTGGGGACGGCGGTCCCACGGGGGCAGGTGGTACCGGTCGAGCTTGTGCCACCAGGCCAGCTCGACCGGGTCGAGCGGCTCGCGCTCGTGGGCGACGGCCCAGTCCCCGAACCGGATGAACGGGGCCACCGCCCGGGTCTGTTCGAGGTCCGCACCGCTCATCCAGGCCACCGTGGCCCTGACCACGGCGGCCAGGTCCGCGGTCCGCCCGGTGGCGAGCCAGGCGCCCTGCTTCCGGAAGCGCACATCGTGGCGGCGCCTCCTGTTGGGGGTGTTTATGCACACCCAGCGGCCGTCGGCGTCCTTGAACTCGGCGCTGCGCTCCCACTCCTTCTCCGGCGCGGGCAGGTCGAGGCCGAGCTCCGCGGCTGTGCGGCGCAGGCGGTCCGCGAGGCCACCGCCGACGGCCGGTCCGGGCGGCAAGGGGTCCGGGACAACGCCCGACGAGGAGGAGGTCATGGCTCGATTCTGCCGGGAAACCGGCCGTCTGTACGGTGATCCGCCGGCAGGCCCCGTTCTCCACGAAGCGGGCGGCGATGCCGTCGACCGGTGCCACCGCAGCGCCTGGGAGAATGATCCACATGACACAACACGATGGGGCGGTCGCGCCCGGGAACCATGACGAAGCCGCGCCGTTGATCGTCGTGGCTGCCGCGGTCGTCGAGCAGGGGAAGCTGCTCGTTGTCAGCAAGAAGGCGGCACCCGAGGTGTTCTATCTGCCGGGCGGGAAGCCGGATCCGGGTGAAGCGCCGGCCGAAGCACTGGTCCGGGAACTCGACGAGGAACTCGGAGTCCGTCCTCTGGAACCGCGGTTCCTGGCCGACGTCGAGGCCCTGGCCGCGCTGGAGAACGTGCCCATGCGGATGACGGTCTTCACCGCCGGGATCAGCCGGACCCCCCGGCCCGCGGCCGAACTGGCGGACATGCGGTGGATCACCGGAACCGAGCCGGACGTCCGACTCGCTCCGGCGGTCAGGGACCAGGTGCTGCCGCTCCTGAAGCGCAACGGCCTACTCGCCGCGTAGGGAAGGACAGTCACGCGGCTCGCTGTGCACGGACACCGCGGTCCGTGCGATCGGGACCGCCCGGGAGAGCCAGGGCTTCGCACCGGGCGCCCCCGAAGACCTCGCGGCGCCCCGGCACCGGCGAGGCGGGTCGCCAGCGGCGGCTCAGGGGCGGGGTGTCCAGCCGGCCGGGGTGAGGGCGGTGTCGGCGAGGATCCGCTCGACCGTGGCGTTCAGGGTGCTGTGCCGGCCGATGACGTGTTCGCGGGCGCCCGGGACGAGGTCGTGGGGCCGGTACCAGCCGGCCATGTCCTCGGGGGAGAACTCGGCGGCCTGCGGGCGGGTGGAATGCCGTCGCACGGTCTCGTCGAAGTCCACGTCGAGGTAGTACAGGAAGGTACGGCCGCGGTGGTCGGCGGCGAGCCGGGCGAGCATCGGGCCGTAGCGCTCGGCGGCGAGGATGCCTTCGACGACGACGTGGAAACCGTGGTCGAGGGCGTGCCGGGCGACCAGGTCGATCAGGGTGATGTTCGCGCCGCCGGCGACGTCGTGCTCGCGCAGGACGGTTCGGCGCAGCACGTCCTGGGCGACGACGGCGATGCCCCGTCCGTAGGCGGCGCGCAGCCGTGCGGCGATGGTGGACTTGCCCGCGCCGCTCGGCCCGCGCACCACCACCAGCACCGTGTCCGGACTGCCCGTCATGCCGGTACCGTACCCGCCGGCCGGGAGCCTCCGCCCGCGCCCTGGAAGGCGTCCAGGACGGCCTGTGCGGTCCGGTGACCGAACGCGCCGGGCCGGACCGGGCGGGTTCGTGCCGTGGTGCGGACGTGGTGCGGGCCCTGCCGTGAACCGGCCGGCAGGGCCCGCACCACATGTCCGCGCGTCAGCGGTCAGTCAACCCGGTTCCCCCGGTAGCCGACCGGCCCCTCGCCCGGGAACTGGGCGGTGCCCTGGAACGAGGCGCCGTTGTCGAAGAAGGTGACGTTGCCGTTTCCCGCGTCGCCGGACCAGGTGACACTGGTGCCGGTCGCGGGAGCACCGTCCTCGGGAACGACATTCGAGCGGTTGGCGATGGAGAGGCTGAGCGGCTGGTCCGGCTGCCAGCCTCCGCCACCCGTGTGGATCTCGGTCTCGTACGTGGGCATGCCTTCTCCTCTTGTCGACAACTGACTTGCTCAGTACGGGTACTGATACACCGTCGGCTCCCAGGGTGGTGTGCCCGCGCGCGCGTGGGGGAGGCAACCGGCATGAAATCACCCGTTCGGATGCTGTTTCGGGGCACCACCGGAGCCCTCGCCCTTTGCCCCGACGGGCGAAGGGCTTGTTCGCCCGTGTCCGCCGACCCGGCGAATCGCCGGCGAAGAAGGACGGCACCGGTTCCGTGAAACCGGTCGTCGCCGTACCGAACGGATCCCGGGAACGCGAAGCGGGCACGCTCTGAGCCGGCGCGCTCCGGCCAGGACACCGGCCAGGACACCGGGCAGCCCGCCGACCGCGCCGGGCGTCAGCCACCGGGAGCGGCACCACCGGGAACAGCCCCACCGGGACTCACGGAGCGTTCGAGGGCGTCGGTCAGCCACAGGTGGGACGCGCCGGGCGTCGCCGGGTCGCCGCCGGCCTCGGCCACGAGCCGCCAGTAGCGGCGCATCCGCGGATCGCGGTCGGCGGCCACGTGGGCCAGCAGCCGGCCCCGGAACCGCGGGGTGTCGCCGCCGCCGCGCACCGCGACGTGTGCCGCGACGAACCGGTCGAGCTCGGGGCCCGCGCGGGGCGGCTCACCCGCCCGCACCAGGGGCCGGGACAGCGCGCACGCCTCGCCGATCCCGTGCAGCAACTCGGCCTCGTCGGCGACCAGTTCGGCATTGGCCCGCGCCATGGCCAGCAGGCGGCGGGTCAGCTCCCGGTCACCTGCCAGCGCGAACAGCTCGGCGAACGCGACCACCTGCGACGGCGTCGGATCGGCGGGCGGCTCGGGCACGGCCATCGCCACGAACGCGGCGAGCATCGCCCCGGACACCGGGGCGACCAGCGCGCGCCGCCAGAAACCGGCCAGCGCGTCGCGGGCGGCACCCCCGTCCCGCACCGCCGCCAGCAGCTCCAGCCGCGCGGCCCGCTCGGCCGGTCCCGCCTCCTCGACCGCCCGCAGCGAGGCCCGCCGCCAGGCCAGGTCCGCGAGCCGCACATCGAGCGCGGCCCGCTCGGCCGCGACGACCTCGGCCACGGAACGTTCGCCGGTCAGCACCTGCCGGACGGAGGACAGCCCGAGCCCGAGCCCGCGCAACCGCCTGACCAGGCCGAGCCGCTCCACGGCCGCCCGGTCGAACCTGCGGTGCCCGCCCGTGCTGCGCACCGCGTCGACGATGCCCTCGTCACAGTAGAAGCGGATGGTCCGCACCGGCACGCCGGTCAGCCGGGCCAGCTCGCCGATCCCGAACGTCTCATCGAGCAAAGGCACTTGAACCTCCACCGGACTGGAGCTTCTACCGTACCTGCGTCACCTTGTGAGAGGAGCTTTCGTGATGACGTCGACGCTGGACACCGCACGGCTCGTGGAGGGCCTGCGGGAGCAGACCGGGGGGTTCGTCCGCGCGGTCGCCGGAAGGGACCCGGACACCCGGGTGCCCACCTGCCCGCAATGGCCGCTGCGCACCCTCGTCGGGCACGTCGGCCAGGAACACCGGTGGGCGGCCGAACTCGTGCGCGGGGGAGAGCAGTTGCCCGTCCCCGACCCGTGGCAGGCCGATCCCGGCGCCCCGGACGGGTGGGCCCGGTGGCTGCGCGAGGGCGCGGAGGAGCTGATCCGCGCGATCCGGGAGACCGGCGCGGACACCGGGACGCGCACGTTCACCGGGCCGCGGCCGGCCGCCTTCTGGCTGCGCAGGATGCTGAGCGACACCTGCGTCCACCACTACGACGCGGCGCTGGCGACGGACACCGCGTTCACGATCGCCGACGACCTCGCGGCCGACGTGATCGGCGAGAACCTGGACCTGCTGTCCACACCGGCCTTCGCGGCGGTCAGGCCGGCGGTCGCCGGGCTGCGCGGCCGGGGCGAGCGGATCGGGTTCCGGCCGGGGGCCGCGGAGGGCTGGGTGGTCACCAGGACGCCCGGGGCGCCGCGGTGGGAGCGCGGACCGGTCGAGGCCGACGTGGTGGTGTCGGGGGCGGTGGCGGACCTCATGCTGGTGTTCTCCCGCCGCGTCCCGCCGCTGGACGGCCGGGTGACGGTGACGGGCGACCGCGCGCTGCTGGACCACTGGCTGGCCCACGCGGCGTTCTAGCCTGACAAGCCCTGGCATCACGGGATGTGGGCGAGCATGCGCTCCATGCCGCCCACCCAGTTGGCCCTGAGTGCCCGGACGGCGCCGGGGAGGTCGTCCTCGAGGAGCCGGCGGGCGATCTCGCAGTGCTCCTCGGATTCGCGGGCCACCGGCTCGTCCTCGGCGACGACGAGGTTCTCGTAGCGCCGCATCCCGGCCTTGACGCCGGCGAGCAGGTCCAGCAGGCGCTGGTTGGGGCAGCCGCTGAGCAGCAGGCCGTGCCATTCGTCGTCGCGCCGGTCGACCGTGGCGTGGTCGGCCACCGGGTCGGGGAACTCCTGGGCCATTCCCAGCAGTTCCGGGGCGATCTTCCGCAGGTGCGCCGGGTCGGACGACTCCAGCGCGAGGGACTCCAGCGCGGCGACGATCGCGACCAGTTCGCGGAACTCCTTGCGGCTGACGGGCGCGAAGCGGAAGCCGCGGCCCTGGCTGCTCTCCAGCACCCCTTCGCCCGCCAGCGTGATCAGCGCCTCGCGCAGCGGGGTGCGGCTGACGCCCAGTTCGGCCGCCAGGACGGCCTCGTTGACGTCGGTGCCCGGGGCGAACTCGCCGCGGGTGAGCCGCTCCATCAGCTCGTCGCGGATCTGCTCGCGCAGCGGTCGGCGCTTGATCGCCATCGGGTCCCCAATCTCCGGTTCCGGCCTGGCCCTTGACCGGGTGCAGAGTACTGCACTATGCATTCTGAATACAAAATGCGGGCGGGGTGGACGGGAGACGGACCATGGGCCTGACACGGGTGCCGGGGCTGCTGTTCGGGGGCGACTACAACCCCGAGCAGTGGCCCGAGGAGGTGTGGGAACAGGACATGCGGCTGATGGCCGAGGCGGGTGTGAACATCGCGACCGTCGCGGTCTTCTCCTGGTCCCGGCTCGAATCCGCGCCCGGCGTCCACGACTTCGGCTGGCTGGACCGGGTCCTGGACCTGCTCCACGCGCACGGGATCGCCGCGGACCTCGCGACGGCGACGGCGACACCGCCGCCCTGGCTCGTACGGCGCCACCCGGAGGTGCGGCCCGTCGACGCGGGCGGGACCGTCCTGGAGTTCGGCTCGCGCCAGGGCTACTGCCCCTCCTCCCCGGTGTTCCGGGACGGCACCGTCCGGCTGGCGCGCGCCATGGCCGAGCGCTACCGGGACCACCCCGCGCTGGCCATGTGGCACATCGGCAACGAGTACGCCGACCATACGGTCGAGTGCTTCTGCGAGGAGTCGGCCCGGCACTTCCGCCGCTGGCTCCAGGCCCGCTACGGGACCCTGGAAGGCCTCAACTCCGCCTGGGGAACGTCCTGCTGGGGTCAGCACTACACCGGCTGGACGCAGGTCAACCCGCCCCGGAAGGCCCCCGGCCCGGTCAACCCCGCCCAGCTCCTGGACTGGCGCCGGTTCTCCAGCGACGCGCTGCTCGCCTGCTTCGGGGCCGAGCGCGAAGTGCTCAAGGAGGTCACCCCGGACATCCCGGTGACCACGAACTTCATGAGCATCCTGCACCACCTCGACTACTGGAAATGGGCCGCCGCCGAGGACCTCGTCAGCGACGACGCCTACCCCGACCCCGCCGACCCCAGGGCCCACGTGAAGGCCGCGCTCAGCTACGACCTGATGCGGTCCCTGAAGCGGCAGCCGTGGCTGCTCCTGGAATCGGCGCCGGGCGCGGTGAGCTGGCGCCGGGTGAACGTCCCGAAGGAGCCGGGCGTCATGCGCCTGCACAGCCTGCAGGCGCTGGCCCACGGCTCGGACGGCGTGATGTTCTTCCAGTGGCGCCAGGCCAGGTACGGCCCGGAGAAGTTCCACTCGGCGATGCTTCCGCACGCGGGGACGGACTCGCGCCAGTGGCGGGAGACGCTCGCGCTGGGCGCGGACGTGCGACGGCTGGCCGAGGTCGCCGGGGCCACGACAGCGGCCGACGTCGCCCTCGTACTGGACTGGGAGAGCTGGTGGGGGCTGGAGGCGCCCGAGTCCCTGCCGTCCGACCGGCTCAGGCTGCACGCACTCCTGCTCTCCTGGTACGCCCCGCTCCACGCCCGCGGCATCGCCGTCGACCTGGCGCCGCCCGGCCGCGACCTCTCCTCCTACAAGGTCGTCATCGTCGCGAACCTCTACCTGTGCACGGCGGAGCACGCCGCCAACCTCGCCTCCTTCCCGGGCCGGCTCGTCGTCGGCCCGTTCAGCGGGGTCGTGGACGCCGCCGACCAGGTCCACGAGGGCGGGGCGCCCGGGCCGCTGCGGGAACTGCTCGGCGTGCGCGCCGAGGAGTTCTGGCCGATCCCCGACGGCCGGACCCAGGACGTCGTCATGCGGGACGGCACCCGGCTGACGGCCCGGACCTGGAGCGAGTGGCTGGACGTCGACGACGCGCAGGTCGTGGCCCGCTACCGCGGCGGCCCGCTGGACGGGCGCGCGGCCGTCACCCGGCGCGGCACCGCCACCTACCTCGGCTGCCTGCCCGACGACCTGACGCCGGTCCTGGACGAGGTCCTCGCCGCCGCCGGCGTCACCGGGACGGACCTGCCGGAGGGCGTCGAGGCCTGCCGCCGCGGCGACTTCCTGTTCCTGCTCAACCACGGGGCCCAACCGGCCACCGTCCCCCTGCCCGCCCCCGGGACCGACCTGCTGACCGGCCGTCTCCTGACCGGCCGCGTGGTCATCGCGCCACGCGACGCCGTGGTCCTGAAGCACTGAGGAGCACCCGTGACCCATCCCTACATCCCCAACGCGGGGGCCGAGACCCGGGCGGCGATGCTCGCCGAGATCGGTGCCCCGGACGTCGCCGAGTTCTACGGCGACATCCCCGCCGACCTGCGGCCGGCCCGTCCCCTCGACCTGCCCGCCCCCTTCACCGACGAGCAGGGCCTGGTGCGGCACATGCGCGGCCTGCTGGCCCGCAACACCGACACGACGCAGGTGCTGAGCTTCCTCGGGCACGGCTGCTACCCGCACCACGTTCCGGCGGTCTGCGACGAGGTGAACGGGCGCGGCGAGTTCCTGACCGCCTACGCGGGCGAGCCCTACGAGGACCACGGCCGGTTCCAGGCCCTCTTCGAGTACGTCTCGATGATGGGCGAGCTGCTGGAGATGGACGTCGTCAACGTGCCCACCTACGACGGCTTCCAGGCGGCGGGGACGGCCCTGCGGATGGCCGCGCGCCGCACCGGCCGCCACCGGGTGCTCGTCAGCGGCGCGGTCGCCCCCGACAAGCTCGCCAAGATCCGCGACTACCTCGCCCCGGACATCGAGACGGTGCTCGCCCCGGTGGCCGCCTCGGGGGAGACGGGCGAGGTCCGCCCGGACGACACCTTCGCCGCCCTCTACCTGGAGACGCCCAACGTCTACGGCGTCATCGAGACCCGCGGACGCGAGCTGGCCGACCTGGCGCACGGCGCCGGCGCGCTCCTGGTGGTGGGGACGGACCCGATCTCGCTCGGCGTGCTCGCGCCGCCGGCGTCCTTCGGGGCCGACCTCGTGTGCGGGGACATCCAGTCGCTCGGCATGCACCAGCAGTACGGCGGCGGCCAGGCGGGCTTCATCGCCAGCCACGACGAGGAGCGCCTCGTCGCGGAGTTCCCCTCCCGCCTGTTCGGCATCGCCCCGACCGCGGTCGCGGGCGAGTACGGCTTCGGCGACGTCTTCTACGACCGGACCTCCTTCGCGCTGCGCGAGGAGGGCAAGGAGTGGGTCGGCACCGCGGCCGCCCTGTGGGGCATCACCGCGGGCGTCTACCTCGCGCTCATGGGCCCGCGGGGGATGCGCGAGATCGGCGAGACGATCCTCGCCCGGACCAGGTACGCCATGCGGGCCCTCGCCTCCGCCGGCGCCCGGGTCCGCCACCAGGACGCCTTCCACTTCCGCGAGTTCGCCATCGAGGTGCCGGACGCCGACGGGCTGCTCGCGGCCCTGCGGCGCGCGGACATCTTCGGCGGGGTGCGGCTGGGCCCCCGGGAGGTCCTGGTCTGCGTCACCGAGCGGCACTCGATCGCCGACATCGACACCCTCGCGGCGGCCGTCAAGGACGCCCTCTCAGCCCTCGGAGGCACCAAGTGAGCTCGCAGGGAGAACCGTTCGCGACGCTGCCGGTCGCACCCAAGCCCGTCCTGCGCCGCTTCCACCAGGCCCGCTGGGACGAAGAGATCATCTTCGAGCTCTCCCGGCCCGGGCGGCGCGGCGTGGGCGTCCCGGCCCCGGACGCGCCGCCGGTCGAGCTGCCCGAGGGCGTCGGCCGCCGCACCCCGCCCGCGCTGCCCGAACTGTCGCAGAACCAGGTGGTGCGGCACTACCTGAGGCTGTCGCAGGAGACCCTCGGCGCCGACCTGAACATCGACGTCGGCCAGGGCACCTGCACGATGAAGTACAGCCCGAAGGTCAACGACACCTTCGTGCGCGACCCGAAGATCGCCGAGCTGCACCCGCTGCAGCCCGAGGACTCCGTGCAGGGCGTGCTGGAGATCTACTGGCGGCTGGAGCAGATCCTCAACGAGCTCTCCGGCATGGCGCGGGTCTCACTGCAGCCCGGCGCGGGCTCGGCGGCGATCTACGCCAACATCGCCATGATCCGCGCCTACCACGCCTCCCGGGGCGAGGGCGGCCGGCGCGACCAGGTCATCACCACGATGTTCTCGCACCCCTCGAACGCGGCGTGCGCGAAGACCGCCGGGTACGAGGTCATCACCCTGATGCCGGACGCCGACGGCTGCCCCGACATCGAGGCGCTGCGCGCGGCCGTCGGCCCGCGCACCGCCGCACTGATGATCACCAATCCGGAGGACACCGGGATCTTCAACCCGAGGATCCGCGAGTTCGTCGAACTGGTCCACGAAGCGGGCGCGCTGGCCTGCTACGACCAGGCCAACGCCAACGGCATCCTCGGTGTCACCCGCGCCCGTGACGCCGGGTTCGACCTGTGCCACTTCAACCTGCACAAGACCTTCTCGACGCCGCACGCCTGCGGCGGCCCGGCGGCGGGCGCGTGCGGCGTCTCCGAGGCGCTGGTCCCGTTCCTGCCCGGCCCGGTCGTCGACCGCGACGGCGACTCGTACACGCTGAACTCCCCGGCCCGTTCGGTCGGGAAGATCCGCCCGTTCCTCGGGGTCACGCCCAACGTCGTCCGCGCCTACGCCTGGGTGATGGCGCTCGGCGCGGAGGGCCTGAAGGAGGTCGCGGAGACGGCGGTCCTCAACAACAACTACCTGATGCACAAGATCCTGCGGATCCCCGGCGCGTCCGTCCCGTGGGCGGACCGGCGGCGGGTGGAACAGGTCCGCTACTCCTGGCAGGAGCTCTCCGAGGAGACCGGCGTCCACTCGGAGGAGATCGGGGTGCGCGCCGCCGACTTCGGGGTGCACTACTGGACCAGCCACCACCCCTACGTGGTCGCCGAGCCCTTCACCCTCGAACCGACGGAGTCCTACTCCCGCGAGGACCTGGACGAGTACGCCGCGATCCTCGCCCAGGTGGCCTCCGAAGCCCGCGAGAACCCGGAGTTCGTCAGGAACGCGCCCTACAACCAGAGCGTCCACCGGATCGACCCGGCGTCCCTGGACGACCCGGCGCAGTGGTCGCCGACCTGGCGGGCCTACTGCCGGAAGCACCGCCGGTGATCGTCGGCCTGGTCGTGAACCCCGTGGCGGGCCTCGGCGGTCCCGTCGCCCTCAAGGGCAGCGACGGCCCGGACATCCAGGCCAGGGCGCTCGCCCTGGGCGCGGTTCCCCGCGCGGCCACCCGCGCGGCCGCCGCGCTGACGGCGCTCCACCGCCGCCGCCCGGACATCCGGGTGCGCACCGTCGCGGGCGCCATGGGCGAGGACAGCGCCGTCGCCGCCGGCGTCCCGTACGAGATCGCCCACCGCCCCCGGCCCGGGGCGGCTGCCGGCGGGCCGGCGGACACCCGGGCGGCGGTGGCGGCGCTCGCCGGGGCGGACCTGCTGCTGTTCGCGGGAGGGGACGGGACGGCGCGGGACGTGCTGGACGCCCGGCCGCGGGGGCCGGTGCTCGGCGTGCCGGCCGGGGTGAAGGTCTACTCCGGGTGCTTCGCGGTCAGCCCGTCCGCGGCCGCCACCACGGCCGCCGCCTTCGACGGGACGACGCTCGCCGCGGAGGTCGTCGACCTGGACGAGGACGCGTACCGGTCGGGGCGGGTCGGGGTGCGGCTGTACGGGACCCTGCGGGTGCCCGCGGCCAGGGCGCGGCTCAGCGGGCGCAAGAGCGGGTCGTCGGCGGCGCCGCCGGGGTCGGCGGAGTCGATCGCGCGCCAGGTGGTGGCGTCCATGGCACCCGGTGCGGCCTATGCGCTGGGGCCCGGCGCGACGACGCTCGCGGTGGGGCGCGAGCTCGGCCTGGAGCTGACGCCGCTGGGCGTGGACGTGGTCCGGGACGGCGTCCTGCTCGCCTCGGACGTCACCGAGCAGACCCTTCACACCCTTGCCATGTCACAGGTCACACATGGCGTGTTGTCCGTCATCGGAGGGCAGGGCTTCGTGATCGGCCGCGGCAACCAGCAGTTCAGCCCGCGCGTGCTCGACCGGCTCGCCGGGATCGTGCTGCTCGCCACCCAGCAGAAACTCGCCGCGCTCGGCGGCCGTCCGCTGCTCGTGGACAGCGGGGACGCCGCGGCCGACGCCGCGTTCGGCGGGCACGCCCGGGTCGTCACCGGGTACCGCGAGTCAGTGATGTACCGCATCCAGTCAGCGAGTGAGGACCTATGAACACGTTGCGGAACAAGGTCGCCATCGTCACCGGCGGCGCCTCGGGCATCGGCCGGGCCACCGCGCGGCTGTTCGCCGCCGAGGGCGCGGCCGTGGTCGTCGCCGACGTGGCGGACGCCTCCGGCGTCGTCCGCGAGATCGAGGCCGGCGGCGGCCGGGCCGTGCCGGTGCGGGCCGACGTCTCGTCCGAGGCGGACTGCGAGCAGGTCGTGAACACCGCCGTCGAGAGGTTCGGCGGCCTGCACGTCCTGTTCAACAACGCCGGGATCATCCGCCGCCAGACCGCGCTGGAGATCTCCGCCGCCGACTGGGACCGGGTGATGGCCGTCAACGTGAGGTCGGTCTACCTGATGTGCCGCTTCGCGGTCCCGGCGATGACGGAGGGCGGCTCCATCGTCAACACCGGTTCCGGGTGGGGCCTGAAGGGCGGCGGCAACGCGCTGTCCTACTGCGCCTCCAAGGCCGCGGTCGTCAACATGACGCGCGCCCTGGCCATCGACCACGCGGCCGCGGGCATCCGGGTCAACTCGGTCAACCCCGGCGACACCATGACGCCGATGCTCCGCGACGAGGCGCGCCAGCTGCGGGCACAGTGGTCCGCCTTCGAGAAGGACGCCGCCGACCGGCCGATGGGCCGCGCGGGCTCGCCGGAGGAGATCGCGAACGCCGTGCTGTTCCTCGCCGGCGACGCGAGCAGCTACATCACCGGCTCCGCCCTCGTCGTCGACGGCGGCGGCCTCGCCTGACCCCGCCCCACCAGCTCCTCCCCACCCCGCTCCTCCCACGAGAGCCCCCCAGGAGGCACCCGATGCCCGCTTTCCAGAGAAGAACAGCCCTGGCCGCCGCCGCCGCGGCCGTCGCCCTGTCGGTGTCCGTGTCCGCGTGCAGCGGGACCGGCGGCGCGGGCCCCGCCGGCGACTCCAGGGACGGCAAGGTCACCCTGCGCTGGTCGACCTGGGGCTCGGCCGAGGACATGGCGGTCTTCAAGGCCTTCACCGACGAGTTCACCAAGCGGCACCCGAACATCACACTGAAGCTCGAACCGGTCGCCTCCTACGAGGACTACCACCCCAAACTGCTCACCCAGCTCACCTCCAGGACCGCCCCCGACGTCTTCTACGCCGGCGACGACTACATCGGCAAACTCGTCGCCGACGGCGTGCTCGCCCCGCTCGACGAGCAGCTCGCCGGGCCCCTGAGCAAGACCAGGCCCTCGGACTTCTTCGAAGGCCTCTACGGCGGCGCGAAGAAGGACGGCGTCACCTTCGGCGTCCCCAACGACACCAACCCCGAGGTCCTCTGGTTCGACAAGAAGGCCCTGGCCGCCGCCGGGATCACCGAGGACCCCGCCGCGCTGAACGAGTCCGGCCGCTGGACCATGGCCACCTACCTGGAGATGAACGCCAGACTCAAGGCCGCGGGCAAGTACGGCTCCATATTCTGGAACTGGTACGGCGCCAACTACAGCCTCGTCAACGGCTTCGGGGGCAAGGTCTGGGAGAACGGCAGGTTCGTCGCGCCGTCCGACCCGAAGGCCCGCCAGGCGTTCAGGACCCTCGCCGACGGCTTCCAGGACAAGACCTTCGCCTCCGCCGACCTGCTGCCCGAGGGCAACAGCGCGGCCACCCAGTTCGTCAAGCACAAGGCCGGCTTCTACGCCGGAGGCCGCTGGGTCATCGAGGGCATCGACAAGGGCGGCGACCGCCAGAACTACGACGTCGTGCCGTTCCCCTCGGAGTCCGGACAGCCGATCCAGGGCGCGGTCGCGGCGTCCTACCTGACCATCAACAAGGACACCAGGCACATGAAGGAGGCCTTCACCTTCCTGAGCGAGTTCGTCAGCAAGGAGGGCCAGCAGCTGCGGCTCAAGGGCGGCAGCGCCGTACCGTCGGTCAAGGGCGCCGAGAGCCTGGTGACGGAGGGCAACTACCCCGCGCACGCCCAGACCTTCCTCGACGTGCGCGACAAGGGCTTCGCCAACTACCCCGACGAGGTCGCCGTCCCCGGCCTGACCAAGGCGATCAACGACCACCTCCTGAAGATCTGGGAGGGCAAGGTCGGGTTCGACGAGGGGATGACCCAGCTCCAGAGCCTGGTCGACGGCATGAAGGGCCCAAAGGGTTGAGCGCCGCCACCCGGACCACGGCCCCCCGCCCCGCCCGCCCCGCCCGCGAGCCGCTCTGGCGGCGGCGGGACCGCCGGTGGGCCGTGCTCTTCCTCGCCCCCCAGCTGCTCGCCCTGCTGGTGTTCCTCGTCGGCCCCCTCGGCTACGCGGTCGTCCTGTCCTTCATGGAATGGGACGGCATCGGCGACGCGACCTGGGTCGGGCTGGACAACTTCCGGACCCAGCTGACCGACCCGTACTTCGGCCGCGCGGTGTGGAACACCGTCAAGATCGGCCTGATCACCGTCCCGGGCGGGCTCGTCCTGGCCCTGCTGCTGGCACTGGCCCTGCACGGCGTGCGCGGCCGCACCGCCTACCGGGTGATCTACTTCCTGCCGGTCGTGACCAGCTCGGTCGCCGTGTCGGTGATCTGGCAGATGATCCTCGGCGGCGGCACCGACGGCATCCTGAACGGCACGGTGCGGGACCTGTTCGGGATCACCCCGCCGGACTGGCTGGCCGACCCGACCTGGGTCGTCCCCGCCATCGCGGTCGTGACGATCTGGTCGTCGCTCGGGCTCAACGTCGTCATCTTCCTGGCCGGGCTGGCCACGATCCCGCCGAGCCTGACCGAGGCCGCGCGGATCGACGGCGCGGGACCCTGGCAGATGCTGCGCTCGGTCACCCTGCCGATGCTCTCACCCACCGTCTTCTTCACCGTGGTGGTGTCGGTGATCAGCTCGTTCCAGGCGTTCGACCTGGTCTACGTCCTCGTCAACCCCGACCACAACGAAGGCGCCCAGACCATCGTCTACAAGGTCTACCAACAGGGCTTCCGCGAGTTCCACTTCGGCCTGTCGAGCGCCGCCGCGCTGCTCCTGCTGCTGCTGACGCTCGTCGTCACCGCGGTCCAGTTCAAGGCGCAGAAGCGCTTCGTCCACTACGAGTCGTGAGGCCGGCATGACCAACCGGAGACAGACCCTGCTGCACGCCGGCCTCGCCCTCGGCGGCCTGGTCATGCTGTTCCCGTTCATCTGGATGCTGCTGACCTCCTTCAAGGGCGCCACCCAGATGATCAACGAGCCGCTGGCCTGGCTGCCCGGGCCGTGGCGCCCGCGGAACTACCCGGACGTCCTCGACGAGGTACCGCTCGGGCGGGCCTACTGGAACAGCATGTACATCGCGGCCGTCACCGTCGCGGCCACCCTGCTCACCAGCGCCATGGCGGCCTACGCCTTCGCCCGGATACCGTTCCGCGGCTCCGGGCCGCTGTTCGGCCTCTTCCTGGCCACCCAGATGGTCCCGGCCCAGGTCACGATCGTGCCGCTCTACCTCATGCTGGCCAGGCTCCACCTCATCGACTCGCACCTGGCGCTGATCCTGCCCGCCGTCGCCAACCCCTTCGCGGTGTTCCTGCTGCGCCAGTTCATCCGGGCCGTCCCGGTCGAGCTGGAGGACGCGGCACGGATCGACGGGGCGGGCCGCTGGACCATCTTCTGGCGGATCATCCTGCCCAACATCCGGCCGGGCCTGTGGACGCTCGGCATCATCGTCTTCCTCGCCAGCTGGAACAGCTACTTCTTCCCGCTGGTGTTCCTCAACACCCCGGACCTGTTCACCATCCCCCTGCTGCTCGACGCCTTCCACTCCCAACGGGGCGGCGTCGACTACGGGCTGACCGCCGCCCTGTCGGCGATGACCGTGGTACCGATGCTCATCGCCTTCCTCGTCGGGCAGCGCAAGATCCTCAACAGCATGGCCTCGTCGGGCCTGGGAGGACGCTGATGCTCACACTGGACCTCGTGGAGCGGCCGTTCACCGAACGCGGCTCACGGCTGCTGGTCACGGCCGGCCCGGACGGGCTCCGGGTCGCCCGGGCCGCCTACGAGACCCCGCTCGCCGAGACCACGGAACTGACCGCCCTGGTCGTACGCGACCCCGGCGGACGCCCGCTGCCCGTCGTCTCGGCGACGCCCTCCGAGGTGGCGTTCGCCGGCGGGGTGTCGCTGCTGTTCGCCGACCCCTCGACCCTGGTGATCGCCGGACGGCACGCCCGGGCCTCCTGGCGGCTGCCCGACGCAACGGAGCACACCCTCGCGCTCACCGGCTGCCACGTCCTGGCCGGCCCGCCGGGCCACTGGCCGGAACCGGCCGTGCGCGCCGCCGCCGAAGCCCGCTGGAACGACTGGTTCGCCCGCATGCCACCCGTACGGGCGGACCTGGCGGAGCGCGCCCGGATGGCCTGGTGGACCCTGGCCGTCAACCTGCTGCCGATCGCCGGCCGCGAAGGACTCGTCCCCTCCAAGTACGGCTACGTGGGCGTCTGGAACTGGGACGCCCTCTTCCACGCCGTGGCACTGCGCCACGCCTCACCGGCGCTCGCCCGTGACCAGATCCTCCTGCTCCTGGACCACCAGCTGCCCGACGGCCGGCTGCCCGACGTCGTCCACGACCACGGCGTGCTCGCCGAGACGACGGACCTGCCCCGCGCGGACCACGTCCGCCTGAGCGAACACGTCGGCCGGGCGAACGGCACCGCACCCAGCCCGGGACCGGTGCCGGTCACCAAACCGCCGCTGGCCGCGTGGGCCGTGTGGAAGGTCCACCAGGCCGACCCGGACCTCCCGTTCCTCGCCTCGGTCTACCCCCGGCTCGTCCGCGCGCACGCCTGGTGGTTCGCCGCCTCCGACCCGGACGGCGACGGCCTGCCCGCCTACCTGCACCCCTACTCCTCCGGCCTCGACGACAGCCCCGTCTGGGACTACGGCCCCCGGGCCGAGCCCCCCGACCTCAGCTCCTACCTGATCCACCAGGCCGACCGCCTGGCCGACATCGCCGACGCCCTGGACCTGCCGGGGGACGCCGCCCGCTGGCGCTCGCGCGCCGCCGCCCACACCCGCCTGCTGGTCGCCAACCGCTGGGACGGCACCCGCTTTCGCACCGTGGCGGACGGCGAGAACGTGCCCGTACGGACCGCACTGGACCTGATGCCGCTGTTCACCGGACGCCTACCCCCCGAGATCGCCGCCCGCCTGGAGAGGACCCTGCGCTCCACCGCGTACTGGGGCGAACACCCCGTCCCGACCGTCGCGTTCGACGATCCCGCCTTCGACCCCGAGGCGATGTGGCGCGGCCCCGTCTGGCTCAACATCAACTACCTGCTCATCGAGGGCCTGCGCCGCTCCGGCTTCGCCGCCACCGCCGACGAACTCCAGCACCGCACCCTGGCCATGGTCCGCGACGCCGGCGGCCTCTACGAGTACTGGAACCCCCTGACCGGCGCCCGCGCCACCCGGGCGACCTCCGGCTTCGGCTGGTCCTCCGCCTTGTTCATCGACCTCGCCCGCCGGCCCCCGGGGACGCCGTAGCGGTGGGTGAGGCCGGGAAACGCAGAGAGACCGCTCGGGCCGTTGCGGCCGGGCGGTCTCTGCTGTCCGGGCGGGCCCATGCGCCAACACGGCCCGCTCCGGGTGTTCCCGAAATTGTTGGAGTAATCAGCGCCCCCGGGTTCCCGACCCGTAGGTCTGGATGACGCTGCTGCAATCGTCACACCCAGCGGTGAGGGCGACAAGGGGATGCTGCGCGAACGCGCATCAATTTCCAGTTTCACCTTTCTGACCTGCCGGTATGCGGTAAGGGCAGGTCGAAAACGCGGGCTCGGGCCTGGACGGTGGCGCATCAATCCGCGTGGTGTTCACCGAATCGATTGGGAATCGCCTGTATGCCTGACAGAGTGTTACCCGAACGGATGCTTCGCGTGACGCCAACCACCGAAGTGCCGTCCTGTTGGAGTGATCAGTGCTATAGGAGGGTCTCGTCGATGACGAGGAAGCGCAAGAAAGCCGCCCCCGTCCCCGCCCACTGCGCCGCCGGAGGCATCACGCCGCCGCGCCCGCGCCCGTCCTGGCTGCCCGGACGGGCGGAGGCGATCGTGATCGTCATCGTGATCGCCGTCGCCGCCGTCCTGGTCGCGGCGGGCATGTCGGCCGGAGCGGCACTGGAACTGGCCGGCGGCGGCTGGCTCGTGGGGCTGAGGCTGCGGCGGGAGCGGATCTAGCGGAGGGTGCCCGCCCGCGATGGGACGCCGAGAGAACCCGATCACGGCGACCGAACCGGCACTGGGCAGACTGGCCGCGTGGCTGCGCGAGCAGCGCGACGAGGCCAAGCTGACCTACCGCCAGCTCGCCGATCGGACGAACTACCACTCGACCACCCTGCAGAGGGCCACCAACGGCCGGTCCCTGCCGAGCTGGGAGGTCGTCGAGGCCATCGCCCGCGAATGCGGGGCGGACCTCAAGACGGCCCGCAAGAAATGGACCCACGCCAACTACTGGGCCCACGTACCCCGTTCCTCCGGAACCCGGCGCCGGCGCGTACCCAAGCGGCTCAACCCGGAACACGCCGACTCCTTCGCCGACCTGCGCCGGGCCATGCACGAGATGCGCCGCAAGGCCGACTGGCCCTCTCTGGAAGAACTGGACCGCCGGGCCCGGAAACTGGGAGGCCGCCTGCCCTCCAGCACCCTGGCCCTGGTCCTCAAGGGCGAAGCCCCCCTCCACAAGACCGTCTTCACCACCTACATGGAGGTCTGCGGCGTCAAGGAGAACCGCCGCGTCCTGTGGGCGGCGGCCTGGGAACGGACGAACAACGCCCGCACCCCGGTGCCGATGACCGCCAGGACCTACCAGCGCGAGTTCGCCCGCGCGATCAAAACCTCCACCGGCGGCATCCCGACAGAGACCCTGTTCAAGCTGTGGGTGACGCTCAAGAACAGCCTCGCCGCCGACAAGGCCGACGACGCGCACCACCCGGCCCCGGCGGGCCGCGACGGCACCGGAGAAACCCCGGCGCTCGTGTGACCAGGCTCCGCGGGCAGGGCCCCACCACGGCCCCGCCCGCGGACCACCCATCCGCCCACCCGGCTACCTCGGGAACACCCATGCCCGCATCACCCCGAACCCGGACCACCGCCCACCCCGGACCCCACCTCGGCCTGTGGGCGCTCCACGACCTCCACCTCCACAACTACCTGCGCTACGCCGCCCTCCTCCTCACCCCCGCCGACGCCGGCCGCGCCGTGCACGACGCCTTCGACGAACTCGCCGGACGCTGGCCCGACGTCCTCGCCGCCGCCAGCCCGGCCGCCTGCGCCTGGCAGGCCGTACGCCGCCACGTCCGCACCCTGGCCGGCCCCCGCCCGCTCCACCCCGTCGCCCACCTCACCGACCCCCAGCAGGACGTCCTGCTGCTCCACCTGGTCCTCGGCCTGCCGCAGAGCGAGGTCGCGGCCGTGACCGGCACCGAGCCGGCGGCCGTCCACGTGCAGATCCGTTCCCTGGCCGGAGCCCGGCGCCCCGCCTGAGCCGTCCCGCCCCCGGCCGGGCCCGGCCCGGTCGTGCGGCCCGTGGGCCCGGACCGGCTGCACCGGCGGTGGCGCACGAGCGGCAGAAACGGGGGAAAGCGGGCGAACCGGTCGGGCCGTCGAGGTGTCCTGATCTCCGGAGGATGGTCGCCGGACAGAGGAGGACACGATCGTGGGGATCTTCGCAGGACGCCCGGGCCGCCGTGCGGTGCTGGCCTTCGGCGCCGGGACGGCACTGGCCGGCGCCGTGTCCACGGGTGGGCCGGCCCACCCGGCGGGCGGCGCGTCACCGGGTGGGGACACGGTCACCCGGGCGCTGGCCGGCCTTGAGCGGGAGCACGGCGCCCGGCTGGGGGTGTTCGCGCGGAACACGGTCACGGGCAGGAGCGTGGTGTACCGCGCCGACGAGCTCTTCCCGATCTGCTCGGTGCACAAGACGATCACCGCCGCCGCCGTCCTGAGGGACCTCGACCGGGACGGCGGGTTCCTCGCCAGGCGGATCCGCTACACCGGCAAGGACGTCACGGACGCGGGCTACGCCCCGGTCACGGGCACGCCCGGACACCTCGCGAACGGCATGACCGTCGCCGAGCTGTGCGCCGCCGCCATCGGCTACAGCGACAACGCCGCCGACAACCTCCTGCTCCGTGAGCTCGGCGGCCCCACGGCGATCACCCGCTTCTGCCGGTCCATCGGCGACGACGTGACACGGCTCGACCGGTGGGAGCCCGATCTGAACTCCGCCGAACCGGGGCGTGTGACGGACACCACCAGCCCGGCCGCCATCGGGCGGAGCCACCTGAGGCTGGTGCTCGGGGACGCGCTCGCCCCGCAGGACCGGCGGCGGCTGACCGGGTGGCTGCTCGCCAACACCACCGGCGCCGCCCGCCTCCGCGCCGGACTCCCCGGGGACTGGACCCTCGCGGACAAGACCGGCACCGGCGGCTACGGCACCACCAACGACGTCGGCATCGCCTGGACCCCGGACGGGACGCCCGTCGTCCTGGCCGTCCTGTCCACCCGGCGGGACGCCGGCGCGCCGGCCGACGAACCGCTGGTCGCCAGGACCGCCGCTCTGCTGGCGGCGGCCCTCGTCTGATGCCTCACGGTGCGGCCCCGCCACGGACGAGGAGACCATCGCCCCGGTACCCGCCGGCACCGGGGCGAACGCCGCAGCGGCGGCCTGATCAGCAGGACCCGGTCAGCAGCGCCCGGCCGGGCGGTCGCGGACCACCAGGTCGGTGCGGCCGGTGGTGGCGTCCAGCCAGAGCACCCGGGTGCCCCGGTCG
This sequence comes from Kitasatospora sp. NPDC088548, assembly GCF_044753005.1. Classification (NCBI taxonomy): domain Bacteria; kingdom Bacillati; phylum Actinomycetota; class Actinomycetes; order Kitasatosporales; family Streptomycetaceae; genus Kitasatospora; species Kitasatospora sp. NPDC088548. The sequence continues at coordinate 85,222 of NZ_JBIVMI010000005.1, read as the reverse complement.
GCGGCCGCCTCGTACTGGCCGCCCCGGTTGCAGGAGACCCGTACGGGAGTGCCACCGGTGAGCGGCAGCTGCCAGAGCTTGGGCAGCGCGGCGTTGGTCCAGCCGCCGGCGGGCTTGCCGCCCTCGTCCCGGGAGATGACGGCCTGGAAGGTGACGGCCTGGTCGGAGGCGGTGATGGCGGCGGTCACCTGGGCGTACGGGGAGTCGGCGGGGAGCACGTCGACCACGCCCGAGCCGTCCAGGGCGCCGGAGCGGATCGCGCTGCGCGCGGCCGGGCCGGCCGGGGTCTCCACCCAGAGCAGCCGTCCGCCCGCGAGCACGGTGGAGCTGACGGTGCCGGCCGACTCGTAGCGCGCGGTCACCCGGCCGGTGGTGAGCGAGCGGACGGTGGCCGCGGACATCTCCCGCTCCCCGGCGGTCCACTGCTCGCTCCAGCCGAGCACGCCGTCCCTGAGCGTGAGGCCGGACGGGCGGTGGCCGTCGGGCAGCGGGAGTTCCACCGGCGGGGCGCCGTCGCGGGAGAGACGCACCGTGGTCCGGCCGCTCTCCCAGTCCTCCACCAGGAAGGCGATGTCACCGCCGGAGATCCGGACCTCGGCGAGCTGCTCGGTCCGGGAGGCGAACAGGCTGCGGACCGGGCCGCCGGCCAGCGAGCGGGTCAGCACCTCCATGCCGAACCTGCCCTCGGCGTCGGGGCCGACGGCCAGCCAGGCGGCGGACTGTCCGTCGGTGGCGGCCCAGCTGTGCCGGCGGCCGTCCTCCGGGCTGAGCCGGGTGGGCGTGCCGGGGGCGGTGGTGGAGCCGGTGTACAGGGCGGGGTCGCCGGTGCCGGTCGAGTTGCCCATCACCCAGCGGCCGCCTGCGACGGCCGGGGCGGCCATCGAGGTGGGGATGGCGCGCACCAGCGGGCGGCTGTCCGTCCCGAGCCTGGACTCCCAGCCGGCGCGGATCCCGTGGGCGTCGAACGCGGCTGCCACCGAACGGAGTTGGGTCGGGCTGAGGTTCATCGAGCGGCCGGCGGCGAGCACCGCGTTGCGGCCGTCGACGAAGTCGTCCAGCGGGGTGAGGTAGTCGGCGAGCGCGCGGTAGACCAGCCGGTCGGCGGTGAGCGGGTCGAGGGTGCGCCGGATGTCCCACAGCGCCCCGGAGAAGATGGTGGAGTTGAGGTGCACGCCGCCGCTGTCGAGGCTGAGGTCGGTGCCGAGGTAGTCGTCCACGGTGGTGCGGCGGTCGTCCAGCCGGCGCCCCGCGCAGTCCTCCGGGGTGCCGGTGCGGCACACCGCCTCGCCGAACAGCGCGGCCTTCGGGTCGGTCATCGACACGCCGCGGGCGGTCACCTCGACGGCGTTGCCGAAGTAGTCGGCCAGCGCCTCGTTCATCGCCCCGGTCTGGCCGGCGTTGACCAGGCCGGCGGTGTGGTCGATGACGCCGTGGGTCATCTCGTGTCCGGCTATGTCCAGCGCGACCGCGAACGAGTGGTACTGCGGGCCGCCACCGCCGTAGGACATCATGGTCCCGTCCCAGGTGGCGTTCATGATGGGTGCGCCGTCGTTGGTCACGCCGACCAGCGAGACGATCGGGGAGCCCTTGCCGTCCAGCCCCTCCCGGCCCAGCCGGTCGCGGTAGAAGTCGTACACGATGCCCGCGTTGAGGTGGGCGTCGGTGGCGCCGTCGGCACCGGTGGCGGCCGGGAAGTCGGAGGTCGGGGAGGCGGCCGGGCGGAGGTCGGCGGGCAGGCCGTCGATGAAGTCCAGCAGGTCCCGTCCGGCCGCGTCGTAGGTGGTGATGGAGGCGGGCCTGGTCAGGTCGACGAGCTGGTGGCTCCCGTCCGGCAGCCGGGCGGTGTTCACCTTCACGGTGCGGCCGTAGGCGTCCGGGGCGGTGCCGGTGGCGGGTTCGAGCGCCGGTGCGGCGGCCGCCGCTGTCGCCGGTCGGGCACCGGCCTGGTACGGGGCGCGGGCGTCGTGGGCGAGGGCGATCCCGCCGACGGTGGCGTCCACGTAGACCTCGCGGGTGGTCGGCTGCCCGCCGGCCCGGTCGGTGCCGCGCACGGTGAAGTGCCGGGTCAGCCGGCCGGTGCCGCCGGGCAGCACCACCAGGCCGTGGTCCTCGGCGGTGGCGCCGGCCCGGGCGCGCGGGTCGGTGAGCGAGCCGAGCGCGAGGCCGCGCAGCACCGGGTCCGGGACGGCGGGGGTGGTCGGCGCGGTCAGTCCGGTGAAGTACTTGCCGCCGGCCGACTCCACCCGCTGGCCGGCGCCCTCACCGGTGAGGCGGACCAGGTACTGCCCGCCGAGCACCGGTATGCCGCCGTGGTACTGCTGGAACCTGACGGTGTGCCGCCCCTCGGCCGTACGCCCGGTGCCGACCTCGGTGAGCTGCCCCGGGTCGATCCGGTACCGCTCCGGGTGGGCGGCCAGGTGGGCCCGGGCCGCCTCGCCCGGACTGCCGGGCGCCGCCTCGGCCAGCCCGGTGACCAGCTGCGGGGCGGCGGTGTCCCGGCCGGCCACCAGAGCGGGCACCGGGTCGGGGTCGGCGGCCGGTCCGGCCAGGGCGGGCGGTGCGGCCAGGGTCAGGCCCAGCACGGCGGTGACGGCGAGGCCGAGCGCCTTGGGGGTACGGGACGGGTGCGGCACTGGGTGTCCTCCACGGAAACCGGGATCGATGACGGAACGTCATCCCGATGCTTGATCGCGGAAGTCCGGAAAATCCAGGCGTTTATCGGTAAATGCAGAGAATCCCGGAGATACGTGTACGTTCACGCAACGACGGCCTGCCCGAACAGGCAGAACCGCCCCTCCACGAGAACCCGCGCTACCTCGGGGCCGAGCACGGCCGGACCCCGCCGGAGGGACACCGGCGCGCGCACCGCACGAGGACGCCGGCCACCGCGCGAAGGGCCGGCCCCGACCCGGCATCCGTCGGACGGTCAGGCGGACGCAATGCCCTGGTAAAGGTGGTGCCGGTATCGCCGTCCGGCCCCGGAAGGGCCTTGACGAGGCAATCCGCGGGGGGTGAAGGTAGGCCGCTGACATGTCATGTGTGCTGTTGCACTGTCCTCGGCGGCAGCCACCCGACGCCGACGGCCGGGAAGGCCCGGCCGTCGCGTGAAGGGGAGGGGAGGGGCATGGAGCTGGAGCTGCGGCACCTTCGGGTGCTGTGCGCCATCGCCGACAGCGGGAGCGTCAGCCGCGCCGCCGCCCTGCTCGGCGCCTCGCAGCCGGCGACCAGCACACAGCTGCGCCGCATCGAACGCCACCTGGGCGCGCCGCTCTTCGAGCGCACGGCCGCAGGCGTGGCGCCGACCTGCTTCGGCGTCGAGGTGGTGACCGCCGCGCGCGACCTCCTCGCCCGGGCCGACTGCCTGGGCCGCCGCCCGGAGGCTCCCGGCGGGCCGGCCCGCCGGGAACTGCGCCTGGCCGCGACCATCTCGCCGATCCTGCCCGGACTGGTCACCAGGGCCCGGCACCAGCGGCCCGACCAGCGGTTCACGGTGACCTCCGTCCACCAGTCCTCGGACATCGTCGACCTGCTGGAGCAGGGCGACGCGGACGCCGCCGTGGCCATGGACTACCCGGGCCGGGAGCTGCGCCACTCGCCGTCCGTCGCGCACCGCGGCATCGTCACCGAGCCCTCCTTCGTCGCCCTCCCGGCCGGCCACCGGCTCCGGCACCGTACCGAGATCGCCCTGGTGGACCTGGCCGACGAGGACTGGTTCCTCACCCCCGACGACGGAGCCGGCTGGCACGGCGTCTTCTACGACGCCTGTGCCGCGGCGGGGTTCACCCCGGCCGCGGTCCACGAGTTCCCCGGCGGCCGGCTGGAGCTCCAGGAGATGATCGCCGCCGGGCTCGGGATCTCCGTCGTCCAGGCGACCACCCGGCCGCTCGCCGACGTGGTGGTCAAACCGCTCGCCGGTACGCCGGTCTGGGTCCGGCATCTGCTGGCCTGGCGGCCCGGCGGGGTGAGTGGGGAGGTGGTGGAGACCCTGTTCGGCGCGGCGGCCGCGGCGTACCGGGACCTGATCGCCGCCTCGCCGGCCTTCCGGGCCTGGGCCGCGCGGACGTACCGGCCGACCCGGCCGTAACGGGGCGGGCGCTGTTCGCGCCGGCGGCCGCCGGACGCGCCGGGCCGGTGGTTCGGCACGGCCGTTCCGAGGCCGTGTTATGACCGGCCCACCTTATGTCATATGACCTGTGACATTGTTCTGACCCCCTGTCGAATGGCAGGATCATGCCGCATCCCCCCATGCCTCGGCAGTCGTCCAGAGACCTCCCCCACAGGAGAAGGGCCCAGCAGTGCGCCTTCGGATACCCCTCCCCACACTCATGGCCGGCGTCGTCGCCGGCTGTGCCGCCACCGCCACCCTGTTGCCGGTCCCGGCGCTCGCCGCCTCCGGACCGGCCTCCCACCCGTCGGCCAGTGCCCGGCCGGCGGCCGACGCGGGCTCCGCCGCCCCGGGGCCGCTGGGGGCCTTCCGCGCGGCCGACCCCTCCGAGGACCTCGCCCCCGCCGCCAAGCCGCTGCCGCCGGCGCTGCTCGGCCAGGTCGTGATGGGCCAGCCCGCCGGCACCACCGTGCAGACCGCACCGCGACCGGCCGACCGGAAGACGCCCCCGGCCAGGCCGGGCTCCGCCGGCCGCTCCGCCACCGGTCCGGCCGCCGCCGGCGCGCAGAGCTGCACCCCGGCCGACTTCGGCGGCCGCAGCGGGGCCGACCTGGTCTCCTTCGTCGAGGGCTCGACCCCGGACTGCGTCAGCACGCTGTTCAACGTCACCGGCACCGACGCGGGCGGCATCTTCAAGGAAGCGAAGATGCTCACCGTCGCCAACGCCTTCCAGAACCTGGCGGCCGGCTACACCGGCGACAACTCGACCGGCATCCTGCAGCTCGTGCTCTTCATGCGGGCCGGCTGGTACGTCCAGTCCTACAACGCGGACGCGGTCGGCCCGTACGACGCCGCCCTCACCAGTGCCTCCAGGGCCGGACTCGACGCCTTCTTCGCGAGCCGGCACTGGACCGATGTCACCGACAACAACGGCACCGTCCTCAACGAGGTGCTGGTTCTCACCGACAGCGCCAACCTGCAGGGCAGTTACCTGGGCGTCTACAAGCAGGTGCTGAACAGCTACGACAACTCCTACAACGCGTTCCCGAAGATGCTCAAGTCGGTCAACGCCGTACTGTCCGCGCCGCTGTGGCGGGGCAACTGGAACCCCGACTTCGTCAAAGCGGTCAGCGCGGACCCGGCCATCGGCACCGCGCTGGGCACGTTCGCGCTCAACCACAAGGACCTGCTCGGCACCGCGAACTCCTACCTCGACGTCAACGCGGGCAACGACCTCGGCCGGATGGCCGGTGACGGCCCCGCGGTCGAGGCCGCGCTCAAGGACCAGGTCAAGGCGGTGCTCGACGCCGTCCGGATCACCGGGGTGACCGGCCCGCTGTACGTCCACACCGCGTACCAGGCCAACACGTTCGACCCCGGCCAGTGCTCGTACTACGGCATCTGCGACCTGCCGGCGAAGCTGACCGCGGCGGTGCTGCCGAACCAGCTGGTCTGCGACAACCGCACCATCCAGACCGAGGCGCTGTCGCCCGCCGACCTGGCCGCCGTCTGCGCGAGCCTGCGCGGCGAGGACACCTTCTTCCACGCCATGGTGAAGGACAACGGCCCCATCCCCGGCCAGTACGACAAGACCCTCACCCTCGCGGTCTTCGCCAACCAGGCCGACTACCTGACCTACTCCTGGGCGATCTTCAGGAACTCCACCGACAACGGCGGCCAGACCGTCATGGACCCGACCGACCCCAACGACCAGGCCGTGTGCGTGATGTACCAGAAGTCGTGGAACGACGGCTTCACCGCCAACGTGTGGAACCTCAACCACGAGTACACGCACTACCTGGACAACATCTACGACATGAAGGGCGACTTCTCCACCGAGGTCTCCGTTCCGGACATCTGGTGGATCGAGGGCGTCGCCGAGTACGAGTCCTACGCCTACCGCGGCACCACCGACACCCAGGCGATGTCGGAGGCGGCCAAGCACACCTACACGCTCAGCACCATCTTCCAGAACACGTACCGCAACTCGGACTCGGTGCGCACCTACCCGTGGGGCTACCTCGCCGTCCGGTACATGTTCGAGAAGCACCCGGCCGACATCACCGCCATGCTCGGGCACTTCCGCACCGGTGACTACCAGGGCGGCTACGCGGTCTACAACAACGTCGGCACCGGCTACGACGCCGACTTCGACGCCTGGCTCGACAGCTGCGCCGGCGGCGCCTGCTACGCGGCCGGCCCGACCGCGCTGTTCGACCAGGCCGTCAACGGCGCCACCGTCACACTGACCGGCAAATCCGTCCAGACCGGCCCCGGCCGGATCACCGCCTGGCACTGGACCTTCGGCGACGGCGGCTCGTCCGACCAGCAGAACCCGACCCACACCTACGCGAGCGCCGGCACCTACACCGTTGCCCTGACCGTCACCGACGACACCGGCAGGACCGCCAGCACCCCGGCCCCGGTCACCGTCACCACCGGCAGCGGCGGCGGCACCACCCTGCCGACCTGCGCCGACCCGCGTACCGACGCGCTCGGCCGGAACTGCTCCCGCTCCGGCCTCTCCGCCACCGCCGGCCACCTCGACTACCTGTACGTCTACCTGCCGGCCGGCACCAGCACCCTGAAGATCGACACCTCCGGGGGCACCGGCACCGCGTACCTGTACTACAACGCGGACACCTGGGCCTCGCCGAGCGCCTTCACCACCTCGTCCACCAACCCGGGCACCACGCAGAGCATCACCGTCACCAACCCGACGGCCGGCTACCGCTACATCAGCCTCTACGCGAACACCGACTTCAGCGGGGTCACGGTCAGTACCCAGTTCTGACCGGACGCCCCTCCCCGTGCGGGCCACGCCCGCGGCAGACCTGCCGCGGGCGTGGCCGTTCGGCGTCGCCGTCCGCCGACCGGGGGAGCGCGGGGCGTGCGGATCCCCGCGGCCCCACTGCCTCCGACAGGCCCGACTGGCGAGGCTTCCCGAAAAAACGGCCGGAGCCGCTCTCCCCCCTCACGCGAAGCCCCGGAGCGCGGCCGACGAAAAATCCGTGCCGCGCCTGCCCGAACAGGAGCAAAATCGCCCCATGGCGGACATGCGAGCGTTCCGGGATGCGGTCACCAGCTGGGCGGCGGGCAGCCCCGGCGGGCCGGCGAGTGAGCTGGCCGCACGACTGCGCGTGCGGACCGCGGTGCTGCTGGAAGGGCCGAGCGACCTCGCGGCCGTTGAGACGCTGGCCGCGCGCTACGGCCGGGACCTGCCCGCCGAAGGGGTGTGCGTCATACCCATGGGCGGAGCGATGAGCGTCGGCCGCTACGCCGGCCTCCTCGGGCCGCCGGGGCTGGGTCTGCGCCTCGCCGGACTGTGTGACGAGGGCGAGCAGCGCTTCTACGACCGCGGTCTTGAGAAGGCCCGCGCGCCGCGCCAGGGGTTCTTCGTGTGTGCGGCGGACCTGGAGGACGAACTCATCCGCGCGCTGGGCGTGGCACGGGTTGAGGAGATCGTCCAGGCCGAGGGCGACCTCCAGGCCTGGCAGACCTTCGTGCGCCAGCCCGCCCACCAGGGCCGGCCCCCGCAGCGACAGATGCGGCGCTTCCTCGGCACGAAGAAGGGCCGCAAGATCCGCTACGGCCGCCTCCTGGCCGAGGCCCTCGACCCCGACCGGGTGCCCGCTCCCCTCCACAATCTGCTCGCGAACCTGTGACCGAAGCGCCGCCCGGGGTCAGCGGCGGCTACCGCCGGGACTGCCGGTGGAGCGCGGCGTGGCAGCCGGGGACGAATGTGACGACGGCTCCGGAGATGAGGCCCGGCACCACGACGCACCGATCGAGATCGCACAAGGGCGGCAGGTCGATCGAGCGGGTTTGGCCGACACCCCGCGAGGGCGTGGCCGTCTTCAAGTGTCCCGACCTGCGCTGCCTGGCCCTCACCGGGGGCCGGTGGACCGCCTGCTGGACGAGGACGAGGTGTCGCCCAGCCCGGCCCTGAAGGATCGCTGATGAGTTCATTCCTGCCGGGCCCCGCTCGTTCAGCGGGCGGGAACCGCGGCCCGCTCCGCCGCTTTCAGGCGCGTCTCCAGACGGGCGGTGCGGGCCAGTTCGGGGCACTGGGCGCGGGCCTGCTCGTAGCGGCCGAGGGCGGTGAGCGCGGCGGCCAGGGTGCAGCAGGCGTCGGCGCGCCAGAAGGGCGAACCGGCGGTGCTGCTCCAGCGCTTGGCCAGCCGGGCGGCCTGCTCGGGGCGGCCGTCGAGCAGTTCGGCGTCGGCGGCGGTCTGCGCGTACCGGTGCATGATGCGCGGGTCGGGCTCGGAGCCGTCGCCACCGAGGCCGATGAGCGCCAGGGCGACTCGGTGCCGGACCTCCTCCGGGGGCAGTTCGCCGGCCTCCCCGGCGGCCACGGCGGCCGCGGCCAGCAGCTGGTAGCCGATCGGGTGGCAGGGTGCCTGGTGGGCGTGCAGCAGTTCCCGGGCACCGGCGGAGGCCTGCTCGTAGCGGCCTTCTGCGAGCAGGACGCCCACCTCGGTGGCGCTCGGCAGGGGCGATTCGGGTACCAGGTCGAGCAGTCGGCGGGCCGCGCCGATCCGGCCCCGGACCAGTTGCCGTTCGGCCCGCAGCAGGTCGGGGTGGCGCAGCTGCGGTTCGAGCAGGTCGCGCCGCAGCGTGATGCCGAGCGCGGCCCACAGCGGGGCCAACGGACCGGCCTGGTAGCGCAGGTTGCTGATGACGGTGGTCACCAGCAGGGCGATCCCCAGCCCCCGGGCGAAGCCCTCCGGGCGCGCCGTGAGCAGTGCCCCGAGACCGAGCTGGACGGCGAGCAGCACGGCCGAGTGCAGCCACAGCCGCAGGCGCAGCCGCGGGGCGGACACGAGGTTGAGGGAGATCGTCAGCTCGGCGGCGGGTACCAGGCCGATCTCGACGGGAACGCCTGCCACGGCGGTGGAGGCCAGCAGGCGGCCGCGGCCGTAGCGGACGACCATCAGTCGCGCGCCGGCCGCCCGGGCGAACAGCAGGCACCACACGTCGGGGAGCAGCAGGCCGAGCCCGACGCCGAGCGGGAGCCCGGCCAGGGCGCCGGGATCACCCGCCCGAAGCGCGAGGAGGACGAAGGGGGTGAGCAGTACGGCGAGCAGCCGCCTGGCCAGCTGACGGGAGATGGGAAACGTCACGGGCGAAGCATTTCGGCAGGTCACCGTGAGGGAAAGTGCCTGTGACGCACTTGTGACCTCGATCCGTGGGTTCGGCGGCTGCCGCCGGCTCGGCCTCCTCGGGCGGGGTGCCGGCGGTGGCGAATCCGGCGCGGGGCGAACTGGGCCCCGCCGCCCGGGAACCCGCTGCCGGCCGTCGGGAGGGACGCCTCACGTTCTGCTCACAGGCCGGGTGCCTGGAAGTCGTTCAGGTACCAGAAGGGGGCGGCGTACCAGATCAGGGCGATCGCGGTGACGAGGGTACCGCCGGCCAGGGGGAGTGCCCAGCCGGGCCAGCGGCGGTGCCGGACCACGATGACCTTGGCGACGAAGGCCCCGTAGAGGAAGCAGCCGGTGAGCGAATGCAGCGCCACGCGGGGGTCGGTCAGTTGGACGCCGTAGGCGGTGATGCAGTGCCGGGCGATGGGCAGGGAGAGGAGGAAGGCGGTCAGGCCGACGAGGCGGTGCGTGGTGCGGACCTTGTGCGGTGCGGTTCGCAGTGCGGGCAGGCGGCCGTAGATCCACAGGGCGAGAAGGAGCTGAATCAGCGCCAGGCCCAGGAGCGCGGATCCCAGTTGGGCTTTCAGCAGTCTCGCGTCGTCGCCGCGGTTCCCGAAGAGGCTGGTCTCGTAGTCGGGGGTGTGTACCCGGCCGTACCAGTAGAGGCCGACCATCACCGCCACGGGCAGGAGAAGCCACAGGATGTCGTGGAGCCGTCGGTGGCCGGCGGGGCGAGCGGGGCCCTCCGCGTGCCCGGCCGCCCCCGCTGTCGATTTTGCCGCCGCGACCCCGGATGCCTGCCAGGCCACGACGATCAGCAGGGTGAGCGTCTCGGCGATGAGGCTGAGCAGGGCCTGCGGGGCGGGTCGCAGGCCCTGCTCGGAGAACCCGAACAATCCGATGGTGCGGGATGCGGTGAACCCGGCGAGCGAGCCGATGGCGATCGCGGCGGCGGCGATTCGAAGGAGCAGGGGTGCCGCCAGCAGCAGGAGTGCGGCCACCGCGAAGGCGGTGCTGGCCTGCAGCAGGAACAACGAGCCGATGATGTGGACGAAGCGGTATCCGTCGATGTAGAGCTGGGCGTGGATGTATCCGCTTGCCGCGAGTGTGGCGGCGAGCAGCAGGCGCAGTGCGAGGGCTGGCAGGCTCCGGGTGTTCATACGAGTTTCTCGTCCTTGACGGCCAGCGCGTGGTTGCCCTGCCAGTAGTTGACGGTGCGGATGCCGAGCGCGTCCTTGAGGCGTCCGGCGGGCAGCACCTGTGGGAGCGGTGCGGGGCCCTGGCCGGGTTTGGGGAACGGGTAGCAGGTGGGGCGGGCCGAGTGGAAGGTGATGTTTCCCTCGGTCTTGCTGAACAGCTGGTGGACGTGCCCGTTGAGGCACGTGACCGAGGAGAAGCGGCGCAGCATCGACAGCACCTGCACCGCGTCGTCGGTGCCCCAGCCCCACGTCGGATACATCGCGAACAACGGGATGTGACTGAAGACGACGATGGGGGTGTCCGACGACAGGCCGGCGATGTCCTTGCGCACGAAGTCGATCTGGTCGTTGCCCAAGTGGCCGAGCTGTTCCAGGTGCAGGGTGTTGACCAGCGCGATGAAGTGCACACCGTGGGTGTCGAAGCTGTACCAGCCGTCGCCGAGGGTGTTCTTGCCGAAGGTCTGTCGGTAGGCGAGTGGTCCGTTGTCTCCGATCGAGTCGTGTTCGCCCGGCACGGTGAAGACCCGGTCCGTGTCCAGCTGCGACAGCATCTGCTTGACCTGGTCGAACTGGGCGGGGGTGGAAAGGTGCGTCAGGTCGCCGCTGTGCATGACGAAGTCGGGCCGGAACCCGAGGGAGTTGACCTGGTTGATCGCTGCGGCGAACGTCCCGGTGACGTCCGTGTTGGCCGGGCCCTGGAAGCCGATGTGGCTGTCGGAGACCTGCACGAAACGCAGGTCTGCGCTGCTTGCCGGGGCCACGCTCGCCGAACCGGGGATATGACTGATCACCTCTCCTGCGGTGACTGTCAGGACCACGACCCCACCGAACCAGGCGGAGTGCCGGATGAGCTGCCGGCGGGTCATGCCGTGCTCGCCGTCACCGCCGGAGTCGGGTGTCTGCCCGGTCATGGCGTCACCTCCACGGTGGCGGTCATGAACGGGTGGATGGTGCAGTAGTAGGCGTAGGTGCCGGGTGCGGTGAACGTGTAGCTGTAGGTGTCGTTGGTGGCCAGGGCCGCCGACTGCAGCGGCCCGCCCGACCCCTGCTTACTGGTGACGGTGTGAGCGTCGGAGTCGGTGTTGGTCCAGGTCACCGTCGTGCCCGCCTTGACCGTCAGCGTGGCCGGGGAGAACGCAAAGTTCTTGATCGTCACCGCGTTGGCGGCCGCTGGAACGGACGGCTGGCTGCTGGTGGGTGAGACCGAGGGCGTGACTGCCGGTGCGCTGACCGTGCCGCCCGTTCCGGAGGCACCGGGAAATCCCGGCAGGGTCTGGCCGGGCCCGGGACTCAGCGTGCCGGCGGGTCCGGGCTGTGACGATCCGCCGCACGCGCTGAGCAGTCCCAGTGCTCCGGCGACGACGACGGCGGCCAGGCACGCCGTACGCGAGCGCCGGACCGGCGGAGAGGAGTTCGCATTCATGACCATCGTTCCTTCTGCGCGTCCCCAGCGGCACGGGCGGGTGTGGTCCAAGACCGGTCCGGAAACGGTCTCCTCAAGCGGATGGACGACCCCGTTACACCCGCCGGGGGATTGGGGATACTGGAAAGGGTGCAACCCGGTGGGTTAATTTATGTGAGCGGACAGCGCATTCCGTGCAGCGAAACGAATTCCCTGGCGGGGTCTCGTTGTTTCACCCCGACGGCGGGCAGCGGAACGCCTCGAAGGTAAGTCCCCAAACCCCGGTGAACCTGCAGGCGGGCCGGCCAGAGGACGTTCGGCGAGTCCAGCGGCCGATCGAACCCGGGATTCCCTGGGCCGACGGATTCCGGCCTCGGATCTGAGCCAGGCCGCCGTCGACGCTCAGGTCCATGCCGGCACAGAAGCCGCTCTCGTCGCATGCGAGAAAGAGGACGGCCGCGGCGACTTCCGGGGGGCGGTCCATGCGAAGACTGGGTTCAGGGCCCCGAAAATCCCCGCGCAGGGTGCCGGCGCCGCCTTCACTGCTCCCCGCGCTGCCGCTCACGCGCCCACAGCGCCCGCGGCACCACCCGCAACGAACCCAGCTGACTTCTGAAACAGAACGCCGCGCCCTCCACGCCGGCGGAAACAGGCACCCCGCACCGAAGCGCGCTGGGTGCTGGGGACCTCGAAGCATCGCAGGCTGTTACAAGGAAGTGACGGTCCGCTCGCAACCTGTGCGTGGAGCGGAGCGTCCCTACGGATGACAGAGCCCGGATCGCACCGACCGACCGTGCCTTCGGGTAAACAACCACCTCCCCTTCGAAAGAGGTGTACCTGTGATCGTCTCCAAGCGGAACTCCCTGCGCCTGGCCGCCGTGACCACCCTCAGCGTGCTCTCCCTCGGGCTGGCGGGCACCGCCATGGCAGCCACCCCGGTCGCCCACCCCGCGTCCGCCACGCAGCGAGCCGCCGCGCACGCCGGCATCACCGCCAGGCCGTCGGTCTCGTCCGTCCAGGCATGGCAACTGTTCCGTGTCACCGGCACGACCACCGGCCTCACGGCGGGAAGCAAGGTGACCCTGCAGCAGAAGCAGCACGGCACGTGGGTCACTCTGCCGGCCTCCGCGCCCACGGCCCGCAACGGCTCCTACTCGCTCGGCGTGAAGCTCGGACTCAAGGGCCTGAACGAGCTGCGCATCGTCAGCGGTGACACCGTCTCTCCTGTGTTCACCGTGACCGTGCGCTGACCTTTGGCCCACAGCCCCCGCCGTCCCACCCCGCCCCGCCGCGCCCGCTCCCTCGCCGCGCGGCCTGATCTCCTCCACGGCTCCACCAGTTGAGACCGGGACCCTTGCGGGCGAGGGCGCCGAGCCCGCGGTTCACCGCAGGACGAGGTGCGCCAGATAGTGGAAGTCGCCGTGGTGGATCTCATGAACGCGCCACGGGGAGCCGGTGACGAGTTCCTCCAGCTCGGCGGGGGAGAGGAAGGCGTAATCGAACCATTCCGTCGCCAGGCCGGCGTGGTGGACCCTGATCCGCCACTGCCCGGGCAGCCGGCCGCGCGCGGCATTGTGTTCGCGGTAGCGGTTCTCCGCGGGCGTGGTCAGGCGGGCCGGGTCGAAGGTGGTGCCCAGCAGCGAGGCCCCCGCCGCGGCCACCCTGGCGAGTTCCGCGAGAACCCGGGGGGCCTGCTCCCTGCTCTCCAGGAACCCCAGCCCGTTGCCCGTCATCACGATGGTGTCGAACCGGCCGTCGACGGGGCCGAGGTCGGCCGCCGTGCCGCGCACCGCGGGAAGCCCGCGGTCGAGGCAGAGCCGGACCGCGCCCGGTGACGGGTCGACGCCCAGGGCCTCGTGGCCGCGGGCCCGGAGTTCGGCCAGCGTGCGCCCCGCTCCGCACCCGATGTCGAGGACCGGGCCGCGGACGCGGCGCAGCAGTTCCCGGTCGACGTCCGGCCAGGCGTCGGCGGTGCTGAAGTACATCGAGGCGGGGGAGCGGTAGAGCCGGCCGTCGTCCCGCTCCAGGACTTCCTGGACGCCGCCGTGCTCCCAGCAGTCGCGGACCAGCGCGCCGAACGCGTCGCCGGTCGTGGGCGTTTCGTGTGGCCGGGTGGTCACGGCTGGCTCTCCTCTGACGGGCCCTGGGCAAGCGCCTCGGTGATGCCCACCTGCCAGTTCTTCGGCATGCGGGCGCGGTTCCAGTGGAAGACGGTCAGGAGGGCGGCGGCCTCCCGCGGGCCGACCCGTGCGCCGGGACTGCCGAAGTACTCCTCGTGCCAGGTGTCGCACGCCCGCGCGACGGACTCCTGGAACGCGTCGAACGCCGGCTCGATCACCGGGGCGCGCAGTGCGGCCAGCTGCTGCGGCGAGTGCCAGAGCAGGTTCAGCCGGGCCGACAGGGCGGGCCAGTCGGCCGGCGGCTCCGCCTCGAATCTGCGGCCGAGCTGTCGGCGCAGCCGGTCCCAGACGTCCCGGTCCTCGAAGTCGGCGACGCCCAGCCGCTCCAGCAGGACCCGGGTCGCCGCCAGGGACAGGGCCCAGCCGGGGGCGGGCGGCGTCGGCAGCGACAGGTGGCTCAGCCACAGAAGGGAGTCGGCCGTGAAGACCCGGTGCACGCCGCGCATCGACCGCGGCCCGCCGAACAGGTGCTGCTCCGGCTCGTAGACGGCGGGCCGGACCTCGGTGAGCAGGCCGGCCGCCCGCCAGTCCTCCCACGCCCGGGCGAGTCTGTCCTGGGTCTGCGCGCGGTACGCCGCGCAGGTGTCGAAACGGACGCGCAGTCCGGGTGTCTTGTGGACGAAGAAGAAGTCGTCGATCCACCGGGCCGCGAGCAGTTCGCGCACGGTGTGCAGCAGGCCCTCGTACAGCGCGGGCGTCGCGCCGTCCGGCCCGGGGACGAGCCGGTATTCGAGCCAGGTCCGCGGTTCGGCCGCGGCGCGCAGCGCTGTCAGCCCGGCGCCGAGGAAGCACTCGGCGACGGGCCGCAGCTCGGGGTCCGCGGCGGTGTCGGCGTGGTCCAGCTGGGCCGCCACCGCGCGCAGGAACTGCGGGACCGTCAGCCGGGCTTCGCCGATCCGGATGGTCTCGCCGTCGTGCGGGGCGTCGTGGTCGCCGGGCGCGGGGGCCGGTCGTCCGGCGCCGGGGTGGGTGCGCATGTGGTTCCCCATGTGGTCGGTCAGTTCAGCAGCAGGGCGATGTCCCAGGGCAGTGACTCCTCCGGGCGGGCGTAGTGGTTGAGGGCGAGGGCCAGGCCGGCCGTTCCTTCGAGGAAGCCCGCCGGGTGGCTGCCGTCGGCCAGGCCGTCGTAGCCGAGCTGCAGGCGCGGGGGGCCGTCGGCCTCGAACTCCTCGATGATCCGTCCGGCGATGGTGTCGCGCAGCCCGCGCACCGGTGCCGCGTGCGGGCCGTCGGTGAAGTACCCGAGCAGGTGCAGCACTCCGGACCAGCCGTGGCACAGCGACCAGTGTTCCGTCCCGAACGACTCCAGCGGCAGGCGGGTGAGGGGCGCGATCGAGGCGTGGGCCTGCTCCAGCCAGTCCGCGCGGCCCATGGCCTGGCCGGCGATCTGCAGTGCCCGCGAGATGCCGGGCGCGCCGTAGCACCAGGCGGTCCGGCCCCGGGCGCGGCCCGGCTCGGCGTTGCCGAAGGCGGACAGGGAGACCGTCGGCGGCCAGAACGGCCCGTACTCGTCGGTGTCCTGGAACCGGTCGAGGAGCGCCACCAGCGACTCGACGGCCTCGCGCTGGCCGTCGACGACGGCGCCGTGCCGGTGGGCGATGGCGAGCAGGGCGAGCGGGCCGGCGATGCCGTGGGCGAGGCCGAGGTTGAGGTGGCCGTGGTCGACCAGTGCCGGGTCGGTGGCCGGATGCCAGTTGGGCGGGGTGACGGACCAGTAGCGCGGCACCCGCTGCCCGTGGTGGTCGGCCGGG
The DNA here is from genome assembly GCF_044753005.1 of Kitasatospora sp. NPDC088548. Taxonomy (NCBI): domain Bacteria; kingdom Bacillati; phylum Actinomycetota; class Actinomycetes; order Kitasatosporales; family Streptomycetaceae; genus Kitasatospora; species Kitasatospora sp. NPDC088548. The sequence goes on along the minus strand of NZ_JBIVMI010000005.1, from coordinate 69,441 downwards.
CCGGTCATGCCGACCAGGGAGGTGAGCAGCTGTTCCATGTCGGCGGATCCGCCGAGGCCGCGCAGCAGCAGGTAGCGGCCCAGACCGGCCAGGCCGTCGAGGACGTCGTAGCGGGCCATCGGGCCGAGCGGCACGGTGTCCACCAGCCGGGACAGCGCGGAGGCGGCCGCACCGGCCCTGGCGTCGAGCGCGGCCAGGGCCCGGCCGTAGCCGCCGCCGGCCTGGCTGGCCAGATGGAGGGCGAAGCCGAGGCCCGCGACCTCGTAGAGCAGACCGTGGTGCGGTGCCGGCTGGGTTTCCAGACTGGCCGCCGCCAGCGACGCGTACCGGTGCGCGGTCAGCCGCTCCGCCGGATCGCGCAGGCTCCGTTCGCTGAACAGCAGGGCGATGCCCGCGTGGCCGCTGGCCAGCGACGAGACCTTCCACCGCTCGTCCGGCCCGGTTCCGTGATCGGCCTGGGGCAGCGACGCCGGGTCCCGCAGCTGGCCGGCCAGCTCCTCGGCCAGGGCCAGGGCCTGCTCGCGGTACGTGGGCGGTGCCGTGGTGGTGGTCACGTGCGGTTCCTTTCCGGGACGTGTGCGGGCCGCCGGTCCTGGCCCTGGGCCTGGTGGGCCAGCCGGCCGCGGTGGGCCCGGGCGGCCTGCCCCAGCAGGGCCAGGCCGGCGAGTTCCCCGGCCGGGTCGATGCCGTACAGCCGGTTGTGATGCATGTGGAGCAGGCTCGCCACGGCCGCGTCCTGCCATCCCCGGCCGCCTTCCCGGCCGATTCCCGGCAGCACCAGCTCGCCGAACCGGCCTGCCGCGGCGGCGATCCGGGCAAGAGCCGGACGGTACGGATCGGGAAGGATCCCCGCCAGCAGTTCCCTGGCCCGACCGGGTATCAGGAGCCGTTCGGCGGCCCGGACTTCGTCGCGCGGCCGTGCGGCACCCGGGCTCCTGGGCGCCACGCGGCCCACCCACGCGCACCAGTCCCACGGGCCCAGGGAGTCCAGCAGGTGGACGTACCCGGCGAGCAGTACCTCGGCCTTGTCGGCCCCCGCGCCGCGGCCGCCGAGGGCGGTGAGCAGGCCGACCGCCGCCAGGCTGTCCGCGCAGAACCACTCCTCCGCCCGTGCGACGCCTTCGACGCCGCCGTACCGGGAGGTCTCCTGCCCGTAGCCGGAGACGCGGAAGTCCCTGATCAGCCAGGACGCCTTCAACTCGCCGCACCCGCTCAGCAGTTGCGGCCAGACGGTGGCGGCGATCCGCTCGGCCGGGCCGTGCACCCGGAACCGGACGTGGTCGCCCGACTGCCGGTAGCGCATGAAGAACCAGCGGTCGACCGCTGCGCCGAACCGGTCCAGCAGTGCGGGTATGTGACGGGTGATCAGTGCCTCGTGCGCCTCCGGCAGGGCGTGGAGCTCGACGAACGCCCACTCGCCACCCGGCTGGTGCACGGGCCGCACGGCGCTGTTGGCGACCCGCTGCGGGTCCAGCGCGGGTACGGGGCCGGGGGCGGGCGCCGCGGCGCGCAGGGGCACGAGGATCTCGTTGCCGTGCCCGCCGAGCCAGCCGAACGCGTCGGCCTGCGCGTGCGGGCTCTCGGTGATCGTCACCCCCTCGCGCAGCACCTCGCGGCGCAGCATCTCCCGCTGGAACCCGCTGCTCAGGTCGAGTTCGCACACCTGGTCGCGGTGGCCGACGCTCACCCGGTCGTCGACCCGCAGCTCGCGCCGCCATGTCTCCACCGCCCGCGGCCAGTCCCGGCCGTGCTCGGCGTGCTCGCGCAGCCCGGGGCCGGGCTGCCAGCTCAGCGGCGAGACGACGACCCGCCCGAGCCGTACCCGGGGCAGCACCGGAAGGTGCTCGAACGGCCCCCAGTTCCAGGCCTGCCAGATCTTCTCCTCCCCGCAGTACGCCAGTTCACCGAGGAAGCGGACCAGGTTGGGCGCGGCGGTCCCGAGCGACAGCACGTGCGGGATCACCGGGCGCACCTCCTGCCCGGTCCTCTCCCAGTACAGGCGCAGCCGGTCCCCGTCCGCGGCGACGACCAGGTCGCGCCAGTCGATGCGGCCGGGGCCGGCCGGATCGTCGAAGGTCCCGACCGGGATGGAATGGGGGAGCATCCGCGGCACCTGCATGACGTTCAAAGCGCGGGGCAGCACCGGGACGAAGTCCACCTGGGCGGCCAGCGCCTGCCCGTCGCCGGCCAGCAGCCGGCCGAGGTCCTCGGACGCGCCGGCGAGGTCGGCGAACCGCCCGGCCATCGCACCGGCGGTGAGGGTGCCCGTGGTCGGCGTGGTCACCAGCGTGAAGTCCCCGGCCGCCAGGTCCGCCCGGCTGCGCGCCACCAGCTGGAAGCAGAGTTCGAGGGAGGCCGGCGGCGGCGTTTCGGTGTCGACGCCGAGCCTGCGGATGTCGTCGTCGGTGAGTACGACCTCCCGCCGCTCGGCGGACAGCCCCCGCTGGAGCACGTCCGCCAGCGCCCGCACGCGGGCGCTCTCCGCCGGCGACTGCTTGGGGCGCTGCCCGGCGGGGAAGTCGGTACTGGTCCGCGGATGCAGGTAGGTGGCGGGGTAGCCGAGGCCGCGGTGAGGATCCACCAGTTCCTCCAGGCGGACCGCGCCGTGCTGCCCGTAGGTGTCCAGGAAGGCCTGCCGGTAGCCCCGCATGTGGGCGAAGGCCCCGCTCGGCGCCGACAGCGACCACATGACCGCGCCGTACCGTTCCGCCTCCCGCAGCACCGCCCCGGGCAGTCGCGCGTCCGTGTCCATCCGCAGGTCGACCTGCGCAGAGACCGTCTTCGACGGGTGCGCGCGGGCGGACACCCGGACCAGCCGGCGGTACGCGTCCGTCCCCTCGCCCGGGGCGGTGGCGCGGTAGTCGGCCAGGGCGGAGCGCACCGCGCTCAACTGCGCCCTCTCCTCGGAGGATTCGGGCAGGGCCTGCTCCAGCGAGGCCAGGCCGGGGTCGTCGAGCGAGGTCGCGGCGAACTCGGTGAGGAGCACCTCGTGGTGCGCCAGCACTCCCAGGAACGTGTCGAGGTGCGTGCGGCCCAGGCGCGGGAAGGCGGTTTCGGCCGCGGCCAGCAGGTCCGGGTAGGGCACCGGGCGGGCCGCGGCCGAGCGGACCCAGGACAGCAACGGCGTGCAGCGCATGGACAGTTCCTGCGTCGCCTGCTGTGTCCCGGTGATGTCCGCGGCGTCGTCCCCGCGGGCCCGCAGGTGCGGAAGCACCAGCCGGTCTCCCCGGACGAAGCACAGGTTGTTGACCACCACCCGCAGCGAGTGCCGCACGTGCGGCGCCCTGAGCCACTTCGCGGCCAGCCCGTCGAACCAGCCCGCGTCGGGGCGGGCGGACTTGACGGCCGATCCGTTTGCCGGCCGGGCCGGGACGGTCGACACCCCGGCGAACAGGCCGAACGGGGTCGGGCGGCCGGTGATGCGCCGCGCGTAGCGGGTCAGTGAGACGGCGGTGCGGACCAGCCGCTTGCGGCTGAGCCGGGCCCCGTCGGCGATCCGGTCGAGCTCGGCGGTCAGATCGGGGCTCGACACCGCGATCGCCTCCCGCAGTTCGGCGCGGGTCGACAGCTCGCCGATGTAATCCGTGAGCATCTCCTCGGTCGGTGAATCGCCCGTACCGAGCCTGGCGAGCATGCCGTCAAAAGTGTCAGCCGGAAGTGCCGCGGACCTGATGAATATCGGTTCGGCGACCGAGAAATGGCTTTGGCTGGGCATGCCGGAAGAATCTCGCTTCCATGAAGAAGGCCGACCGCCGCCGGCATCCGCGAAGAGGAGCTCCGGTGGCGAAACGGAATCCGGGGCAGTGGACCTCGAACGGCGTCACCGCCCCTTCCCGCGGTGGAGCCGCGGGAAGGGGCATGGCCGTTCCGGCTAGCAGCACATCGGGTTGCAGTGGTTGGTGAAGCCACAGGAGGTGCCCGTGGCGCCGCCGGTGTCACAGGTGATGAAGGTGAACATCTCGGGCCGCAGCGGGGCGTCGGCACCACCGGTGATCGCCGTCTGGATGTCCAGGTCGAGGTCCATGAGGTCGAGGTCCTGCACGGTTTCCTCGGCAATGAGGGTAGTAGGCACATGAACTCCTTTGTCTCGAACGAATCCAGGAAATTCACCCGGTCCCGGGGCGCGGCCGGCCGGGCGCCTTTCGGCGCCGCGACACCGGTGACTTCGGGGAGACGGAAGCGCCATTGTCAGCCCCCGTGTCGCACGACAAGCCAGCCCCCCCAGGTGAATTATCCCGCCTGAATGGTTCGTCTCCCGGTGCAATTGATCCTTGATCAAGGCGTGTCAAATGTCAACCCTTTGCCATGGCTTGCCGTTCGAGGCGAGGCCGGCGCCGTCGCGGCGCATCTGGGGCAGCACCATCTCCGCCTCGCGGGCGAGCACGACCGTGTGCCGCTGGAGCGTGCGGTCGGCCGCGTGCGACAGGCCGGACGTCGCGGCACCGGCCGCCCGTGCCGCACGAACACCGCCACCAAACCGCCGGACGGCAACGAATGACCGCAGGTCGTCGCGGATCTCGTCCGCGTCCCGCTGGGCGCCGGCGTGCTCGGCCAGTTGCCGGCTGCTCTTGCGGCCCACCGGTGCCGGCAGGCCTCGCATGCGGTCGCGCATGCGGCGGCGGGGTTCGACTCGGCGGAAGCGGTGCCCGATGTCCAGGAGGAGATCGTCCGGTTCGCGGTTCCACATCCCGGCGGCGCTCTCGGTGATCACATCGGGAGGCTTCCCCGAAGCCGTCATGACCGAAGGCGCTGTCACGCGACCGAGGGGCGGCCCACGGGAAGCCGCCCCTCGATGCCCCGCACCCCGGCTGCACTCCAGCCCGCCCGCATCGCCCCGGGTCACGAGGCAAAGTCCTGCTGGAGTACCAGGGGTACCGGTGCCGTCATGCCGTCACATGGTGCGCGGGGGACGCGGGACGCCCTGCCAGCGGTAGAGCATGGACTCCCACACGTAGGTGTACGTGAAGGTGACCTCGAACGTGGTGCTCCGTTCGAGGTACGGCCCGCCGTCCTCCGGGGTGAGCCGGGTGAACGCTCCGTAGACGCTGGCGCGCGGGTACACGCAGACGGTCCAGATGTACGAGCCGGACGACAGCTGGACGTCCAGGGCGGGCGCGTTGCCGCCCGGGGTGTTGAGGCTCCAGGCGTAGGTTCCGGCGTCCAGGTACAGCCGTCGTGAGGTGCACTGCTGGGGAGGCGTCACGGGAGCCGGCAGCGGTACCAACTGGCCGTACCCCTGCAGGAACTCGTGCTCGGTGGCGGCGCCGGCCGGTGTGACCGCCGGGCCCGTCACCAGGGTGAGCACAAGGGCCGGAAGAGCGAGGATCCAGGTGAGTCTGCGCAGCATTCGTGCCTCCGGTCGGACGGGCGTTCCTGCGGGCGGAGCCTGTGGTCTATGCCAATTCTGCTGGCCGGCCGCGCCCCTTCCCATCCCAGAACCCTGGGATCCCGTCGGCGGGCCCAGCTCCGGGCTCCGCCTTGCGGGCCCGCCCGCCGCCGGTCCGGGTCGCCGGTAACAGCGCCTTCAGCACCACGGTCGGCGGCCGCGTCACAATGAAGGAGAGGGAAGGTGGTCCGTATGCGGGCGATACCCCACCTGCGGACCGGCGAGGGCATGGCGGCGTTCACCGCCGCCGTCGTGGCCGTGGCGGCCATCGCCGCCATCGGCGTGTCGCCTGCCGGGGCCCGGCCCGTCGTCGCTGCGGCGCTCGGCGGAGCCGCGGTCGCCGTTCTCGGCGTTCTGGCGGCGTCGGCCCTCGTGCGCCGGGCTCGTTCCCGCCACCACACCCGGCAGCTCGACCGCGACCCGGCGGAGGCCTGGTTCGCGGCGCCGTCCATGGAGGACTTCCCCGAACAGGAGCTTCGCCGGCTCCTGCCGGAGACCGACGCGCCGTCCATGAACCGTCTCTGCACCGCGTGGGTGTTCGCCACCCACGGTCACGACGCCGTATGGCTCGAACGGCACTTCGACCTCACCGACGGCCTGGCCCGGAAGCTCGTCGAGCGAGCCCACCGACGCGGTCGGTTGCCGTGCCCCTGACTCCCGCACGACCCGCCTTGGCCCCGGCAGGCTGGGCCATTGGGGCCGGGTGCCGGCCCCACCCGGTGCGTCCCACGGGCCATCGCCGACGCCTGGTTAGCGTCGTGGCGTGGACCCCGTCGTGTCTCTCTCCCAACTGCTGCGCCGCCCGCTGGTGGGGCGTGGCGGCGCGGCCGTGGGCCGCCTGTCCGATGTGATCGTCCGCCTGCGCGGGCGCGATCACCCCCTGGTCGCCGGGCTGGTCGTGCGGGTCGGCCGGCGCGAGGTTTTCCTGCCCGTCGAGCAGGTCGCGGCCTTCGGCGGCGAGCAGATCCGGCTCACCAGCGAGGTTGTGGACCTTCGTCCGTTCGAACGGCGTGAAGGGGAGGTTCTGCTGCGCGCCGACGTCCTCGGGCACCGGGTGATCGACGTCGCCGAGGCCGAACTCGTCCGGGCACATGACCTGGAGTTGCGCCGGCGGCCGGACGGCTGGGTCGTCGACCGCCTGGACACCCACCCGCGCCGCGCCCGCCCGTTCGGGTTCCTCGCCGGTGGGAGCCGGCCGCGGTGGCGGGACTGGATGTCCTTTGAACCACTTATCGGCCACGCTCAGTCGGCACGCGTGCGCGGCCCGTTCGGGCGTTTGGCCCGGCTCAAGCCGGCCGACCTGGCGGACCTGCTGGAGGACGCCAACCGCACCGAATCCCACGAGATCCTGCAGACCGTCCACGCCGATCCCGAGCTGGAGGCGGACGTCTTCGAGGAGTTGGAGCCCGACTCGCAGACGCGCCTGCTCGCGGAGAAGAGCGACCGCGAGATCGCCGAGGTGCTGGGCCGGATGCGCGCCGACGACGCCGCCGACGCGATCAACGACCTTCCGCAGAGACGCCGACAGCCGGTACTCGACGCCCTGCCGGCCGGCCAGCGCGCGAAGGTCCTGACCCTGATGGGCTTCAACCCGTCCAGCGCCGGCGGTCTGATGGCCCTCGACATCCTCAGTGCGCGCCCGGACGCCACTGTCACCGAGGTGCTCGGCCTTGTCCGGGCGGCCCGCAACCTGCAGCCCGAGGCCCTGACCAGCGTCCACGTCGTCCGGGACGGAAACCGGCTGATCGGCACCGCGCCCCTGGTCGCCCTGGTGCAAGCCGACCCGGACACCCGCCTGGAAGAGGTCATGACCACCGAACCGGTCAGGGTGCTCCCGGACACCGACGTCGAGGATGTCGCCCTGCTGATGACCGACTACAACCTCCTCACGGTGCCGGTCGTCGACCACCGGGACCAGATCCTCGGCGTCATCACCGTCGACGACATCCTGGAAACCGTCATCCCCGAGGACTGGCGCCGGCGCGAGCCCGCCCCGCACCCCGCCCGCCGAAGCGACGACGCGCCGAGCGAGGCCATGAACACCACGGACCTCGACGGATGACGGCACCCCAGAACCCCCAGAACCCCCCGGACCACAACGACCGTGCCGACCGCCCCGCACACGCCCCCGCGAAGAGCCCCGCGAAGGGCCCCGCCCAACCCCCGCCGAAGCACGAGGACGCGCACCCCACCGCGCCGAGAGAACCCACCCCTCCCGCGCCCCGACCGGCCAGACGGCCACCGGCACCGGCAGCACCCGATTCCGCACCCGCACCCGGGAAGCCCGCACCCGCGAGGCCGGTACCCAGAAAGCCGGATGCACCACGGCCCAGCGCGGTCCTGGACGAAGCCCACCTCGGCGACATCGAAGGCGCGTTCGGCCGGATCCCCCGAGACCACACCGAAGAACGCCCGAGCCTCAAGACCCGCACACTCACCCTGCTGGCCGTTCTCGGGCCCGGCATCATCGTCATGGTCGGCGACAACGACGCCGGCGGTGTCGCCACCTACGCCCAGGCCGGCCAGAACTACGGCTACTCCCTGCTCTGGGTCCTGCTGCTGCTCGTCCCGGTCCTGGTCGTCAACCAGGAGATGGTGGTACGCCTCGGCGCCGTCACCGGCGTCGGCCACGCCCGCCTGATCAACGAACGCTTCGGCAGGTTCTGGGGCTGGTTCAGCGTCGGCGACCTGTTCGTCCTCAACTTCCTCACCATCGTCACCGAGTTCATCGGCATCTCGCTGGCCGCCGAGTACCTCGGTGCCTCCACATACTGGGTGGTGCCGCTCTCCGCCCTCCTGCTGATCGCCGTCACCGCGAGCGGTTCCTTCCGCCGCTGGGAACGCGCCATGTTCGCCCTCATCGCCGTCAGCCTGCTGCTCGTCCCGCTCACCCTGCTTTCCGGGCCGAAGTGGGGCCAGGCCGCCCACCACTTCGTCGTCCCCGGAATCCAGGGCGGCATCACGGGTGACGCGGTCCTGCTGGTCATCGCGATCGTCGGCACCACCGTGGCCCCCTGGCAGCTCTTCTTCCAGCAGTCCAACGTCATCGACAAGCGCATCACCCCGCGCTTCATCGGCTACGAACGCGCGGACACCGTCATCGGATCGGTCGTGGTAGTCGTCGGAGCGGCCGCCCTCGTCATGATCGCCGACTACGCCGCCCGCGGCACAAGCTTCGCAGGCAACTTCACCGACGCCGCCGGCGTCGCCCACGCCCTCGAACAGCACAGCCGCGCACTCGGCGTCATGTTCGCCGTCGTCCTCATGGACGCCAGCATCATCGGCGCCGCCGCCGTCACCCTCGCCACCAGCTACGCCTTCGGCGACGTCTTCAACCTGAGGCACTCGCTCCACCGCGGCTTCGGCGAGGCGAAGACGTTCTACGCCTCCTACAGCCTGATGGTGCTGCTCGCCGCCGCCGTCGTCCTCATCCCCGGCGCCCCGCTGGGAGTCATCACCGAAGCCGTCCAGGCCCTCGCCGGACTCCTCCTGCCCTCCGCCAGCGTCTTCCTCCTCCTGCTCTGCAACGACCCCGAAGTCCTCGGTCCCTGGGTCAACCCCCGCTGGCTCAACCTCCTCGCCGCCCTCATCATCGCCGTCCTGCTCCTGCTCTCCGCCACCCTGATGACCGCCACGCTCTTCCCCCACATCGACGTCAAGACCCTGACCACCTGGCTCGCCGCAGCCCTGGTCGTCGCGCTCATCGCGGCGGCCGCCGGCCTGCGGATCGCCCGTCGGCGCTCCGGCGCCCCGGCCCGGGCTCCGGCACCCGCGATGCCGGCGGCCGAGAAGCTTGCCTGGCGGATGCCCCCACTGGCCCTGCTCAAGCCCGTCCAATGGTCACCGGCACTACGGCTCGGCATGCTCGCCCTGCGCGGCTACCTCGTCCTCGCCGCGATCCTGCTGCTGGTCAAAGCCATCCGCCTCGGCGGAGCGTGACCCGAGGGGAGAAGGCGATGCCGGCCCACCGCCGGCTGGTGCGCCGCCTGCCGTCGGGCCGGCGCCGACCAACGGGCCCCGGAAGCCGCCGAGCGCGAGCAGGCCGCCACCGAGGCGAAGCTCGGGACCAGGCGCGGGTAAAGTAACCGGCCGAACCACCGGAAGGGCACCGATGCGGACGCTGTCAGGGATACAGAGACGGACCGGGACGTTCGGGGCCCTGGCGGGTACGGCGCTCGCGGCCCTCGTGCTGCTCGGCAGCGCCGGAACGGCCGTTGCGGCCGGCCCGAGCACCGCGCCGAACGCCACGGCAACGTCCACGGCGTCCGCCACCGCCGCGCCGGCCGGTCAACTCGCCCATGGCGCGACCCAGTCCGAGCGCCTGGCCGAGGAACTGCGCAAGAACCCGGTCTACGTCTCGGCCGACCGTCCCCGCGAACTGCCGCGCTCGCTCGCCCCGGACATCGCCGCCCTCGCCGAGCGCACCGGCGTGCCCACCTACGTGCTGGCGCTGCCCGCGGGCGACGCCGCGCTGCTCGCCCTGGTGCGCGACCGGCTCGGCGAGAACGGCCTGTACGTGCTGATCGGCGACCACGGCAGCATCACCGCCTCCGCGTTCGGCGTCGACGTCCCGGTCGAGGAGGCCCGCCGCATCGCCCTGTACGGCACCCCGTACGGGGCCGGCCCGCTCGCCGCGTTCGAGTCCTTCGCCGACGCGATCGCCTCCGGCCGCGACCGGGCCGCCGCCAAGGCCGACGAGATGTACGACCGCTACCACAAGGACGGCAAGCCCGACCTCTACATCAGCTCCACCGACCGGCAGAACCAGAACCTGCTGCTCGGCCTGGCCGTGGTGGTGACCCCCGGCCTGGTGCTGGCCCTCGGCATCCGGCTCTCCCGCCGCCGCTCCGACCGGCCGCGGCCGGCCGGGAAGAAGAAGGCCGCCGGCTCGAAGGCCCCGGCCGTCGTCCTGACCAAGACCCCGGCCGTCACCCCGGCCGTCACCCTGGACAAAGGCGCGGGCAAGGCCGCGGCGAAGCCGAAGGCCCCGGCCCGCACCACCTGGCCCGCCGCCCGCCGACGCGGCGTGCTGCCGGTGACGGTGGTGGCGGCGGTGGCCGCCGCGGTCGCGGTGGTGCTGGCCGCGCCCACCGTCTTCCCGCAGACCGTAGACAGCCCGTACCTCAACGTCACCCAGGGCGACCTGGACGCCCGGGTGGAGGAGGTCGCCACCGGGCTCGCCGCCGGACCGATCTACCAGGACCCGTCCACCGCGGACGTGCTGACCGCCGCCGACCTGCCCGCGATCCGGCAGCGGATCGCCGAACTCGCGCCCAAGGGCCCGGTGCACGTGCTGGTCACGCCGACCGACAGCGACGACGAGAGCGGCGGCAGCAGCAGCATCCTGCTCGCCCGGGTCCACCAGCGCACCGGCCAGAACGGCGTCTACGTGCTGATCGACCCGGTGTCCGGCCGGATCGACCTGGACACCTTCGGCACCGACCAGGACGCCGCGCGCCGCTTCCTGCGCCTGCCGTCCACCGTCCTCTACCCGGAGTACCGCAACAACGGCGACCTGCAGGTGGTGCCGCGCCTCAACCAGACCCTGGACGCCGTCGCCGCCGCCCAGCCGGGGAGGGACGACGGACCCACGACCCGCGACGCCGAACTGCCCCCGCTGCGCGACAACCGGCTGCCCGGCCTGTTCAGCAGCGACTTCGGGCCCGGGATCGTGCTCGGCACGATGCTGCTGGGCGCGCTGCTGCTGGTCGCCTGGCTGGTGATCGCCATCGCGCGGGCCGTGCTGCACTCCCGCCGCACCCCCGCGGCCGACCCCTCGCCGCAGCAGCACGCCGGACCCCGGCACGCCACCGCGCTGCCGTCCGTCCGGCAACTGCGCGCCTGGGCCGCCGCCGACGTCCGCGAACTCACCGGGCGGCTGGCCGCCGCCGACCAGGCCGCGCCCGGCCGCACCCGCGCCTGGGACTGCCTGGACGCCGCCGAACTGCTGGCCGACACCGGCGACGAGCACCCGGACGAGGCCACCGAGGCGGGCAACCTGGCCACCGTCGCGGTACTCGCCCAGGCCGGACTCGCCGCCCTCCGGGGACACCTCCACCCCACCCTCTGCCGGCTCAACCCGCTGCACGGCGAGGCCACCGGCGGCAAGGTCCCGGGGTGGCTCGCCGACCTCGGCATCGGCCCCAGGTCCGCGCAGCTGTGCCCCGCCTGCCGGGACGCCTTCCGCAGCAGCGGCGCCAACCACAGCACCGCCGACCCGGCCGCCCGCGAACGGGAGGCCACCGAACGGCTGCTGCGCCTGCCCGGGGCGGACGGCCGCACCCGGACCGCCTGGGACGAGACCGGGCAGGTCCTGCCGGCCGCCCGTGAAGGGCTCGAAGCACTCATCCTCAGGGCCAGGGAGTCCGCCAGTGTCCAGTGACCGACTGACCAGTGACCGCCCGACCGGCGCCTCCCGCGGCCTCGCCGCCGGACTGCTCGCCGCCCTGCTGCTGGCCTGCACGGCGCTGCTCGGCACCGGCACCCCCGCCCGGGCGGAGACTGCGGGGACCGGGCCGACCGCCACGACGATCGCCGAGGCGCTGGCCACCAGCCCCGTCTACGTCGACCCGTCCTACGCGGCCGCCGTCAACCCCGCCCAGCAACAGGCCCTGGTCGACCAGATCGCCGCGACCGGCATGCCGATCAAGGTGGTGCTGGTGCCGCTGAAGAAGGGCGACGCCTTCGACGGCAGCTCCCGCACCCTCGCCGCAGTGATCAAGGAGCGGCTCGGCCAGCAGCAGCTGATCCTGATCAGCACCGACGAGTACGGGAAGTGGCTCAACGGCACCGAGTGGCCCACCGACGCCCATCAGACCCGCGACGCCGCCTCCGCCGTCGGCTTCCTCAGGGAACTCAACGACGCCGGACTGGCAGCCCGGGTCGCCAAGGCCGTGGAACTGATCAAGGCCGGCAACGGCACCGAGGTCTACAAGGCCGAGACCGCCAGGATCGACAAGGAGCACTCGGCCCGGCCCGAGGTCAAGGAGAACGCCTCCGGCTCCTCCTCCGGCCGCGGCCCCGGGACCCTGCTCGTGGTCGCCGCGGTGCTGGTCCTCGCCGCCGTCGGCGCCGCCTTCCTGGTGCGCCGCCGCCGCTCGCCCCGGCACACCGCCTTCACCTTCCCCGACGCCGTCTTCGCCGCCGAGCAGGCCGCCGACGAGGCCGGGCTGCGCCGCCAGGCCACCGCCGAGATGCTCGCCCTCGGCGAGGCCGTGGAGCACGGCGGCGGCGCCGCCACCCCGGGTCTGAGCCGAGCCCTGGACGCCTACGACGCGGCCGGCCGGGTACTGGACGCCGCCCGGGGCCTCCCCGACCTGGTCGGAGTGCTGGCCCTGACCGCCGAGGGACGCTCCGCCCTGGCACCGGCTCCCGGACTCCCGCTGTGCTTCTTCGACCCCCGGCACGGCACCGCCGTCCGCCGCACCACCTGGCGCCCGCTCGGCCGCCGGGAGCGGGCCGACGTCGCGGTCTGCGAGGACTGCGGCCAGGCCCTGCGCGCCCGCCGCTCGCCGCAGGTGCTGGCGGTCCGGGACCAGGGCCGCACCGTCCCCTACTTCGAGGTGCCCGCCGAACGCAGCCTGTGGGCCGCCACCGGCTACGGCTCCCTGCTGTCCGGCCCCGACGACACCCTCGCCGCCCGGGTCGGCGCCGGCGAGTTCAGCCGCGCACGGCAGCAGTCCGAGGACCACGGCGCGGCCAAGGACTGAGCCCGACATACCCCCTGACGGGGCGCCGGTTCCCTGGCGGAACCGGCGCTCCGCCGTTCCGCCGCCCGTCCGGGTCGCACAGTTCCCGCACGGCCGACGCGCCGGGAGCCAGGAGCCGGGAGCCGGGTGGTGTCAGCGCTGCCGCGGGCCGGGCAGTGAATTCGGTCGGCCGTCATGGCGGCCACTCCTCATGTGCGTGGTTGGTCGCGAGGGGTGGCCCGGTGCGGCAGCTCAGGCTGTCGTCCAGGCGGCTCCCGGCGGCCGGGCCTTCGAGGTCTCCGTCTTCCGTCAGGACGGCGAAGCCTTCGGCTGTCGGGCTGGTCAAACCCGGGCGGGAGACCCCTCATGGCGGAGTTCCGGGGAGAGGATCGCGTAGCGCTCGTTGCGGACGAGGGCCACGCACAGGACGGTGAACATCGTGAGGGTGGCGACACTGGCCGCGACCATGAACGGTGTGAACGGCACGAGCAGCACGGTGCTGATGAGTTCGGCTCCGATCAGGACGAAGAGTACGGCCCTGATCGTGAAAGGCGCGAGCTTGGTGCATATCCATGCCCCCAGCGGAGCGCCGACGGCGACCACCGGCGCCGCCGCCGTCCAGTACCCGACGACGGGGCCTGTGAAGTCATCGAGCAGGATCACGTGGGTGAGGAACGCCGCGACGGAAACGATCGTCATCATGACCACGGTCGTCGGGGTGGCGACCTTCTCGGACACCCTGAAGAGCAGGACCAGCAGGAGGAACATGACGCAGTTCTCCCCGACTCCCGCCACGCCGCTGACAATCCCGCCCGCGAAGCCCGCCGCCAGGACAAGGCCCTTCTCACGTTGGCTCCAGGCGGGGATCTTCGCGTTGCGGCGGTATCCGCGCTGACCGAGCTGGACGACCAGGGCAAGAGCGAGGGCCACCAGCAGCATGGTGAACAGCGCCCGTACGACGGGGAGTGGTACGTGCGGAGCGAGCAGCGTCGCGCTCAGCGCGACACCGACCACCCCGGAAGCAGAACCGTAGAGCACCACTTTCCGCTCGATCGGAATCCGGTTCAACAGGATCGACAGCGAAGCGGCCGACATACCGATCGACTGGATGGCGAAGGTGAATATCCTGGCCCGGTCCGGGGGAACGACCAGGACCTTGGTCAGGACGGGGAAGGCGATGGCACCCCCGCCCTCACTCGTCCCGCCGCCCACGAGGGAGCCGAAGACCATCGTCAACGCCACTCGCCAGTTCTCCGCGAGCACGGTGAAGTACTCCGTGCCCCAGACCAGGGCCCAGACCAGCCAGACCACACCGGCAAGGGCGGCGTTGACCACCAGCACACGAGGCACCTTCAAGCGGCCAGTCACGGAGGCATCCCTCTCACGAGAATCACGATCACGACATCCCGCCGCACCGTAGCGTGAAAGACGGGCCTGCCGGACGGTGCGGGCTTCAAGTCAGCACGATGGAAGAACTTCTCCTTCCGGTGTGGTCGATGGTTGCGTTGAGCGCGCCGCCGCCCGCTCCGCTGGCGGATGCGGCCGGCCCCCACCTCTACCCGGCCACCGGCCAGGCCCTGAGGGCGGTGGATCCGATGTGACGGGTCATTGGTGGCCGGCTCCGGCGGTGAGCAGCCGCCGGGCCTCGGTCAGGGCGGAGTCCTTCAGCCCGGCCAGCTCCTCCTTCGTGAAGACCGGGGTCCGGACGTCCGGCGGGATGCCCGGTCCGTCGAAGGTGGTGCCGGCCGGGGTGAGGAACTCCTCGTTCGGCAGGAGCAGCACGAGGTCCGAGGAGAGCCGTCGGGCCAGGGCGTCCGAGAAGACTCCCTGGGTGTTCTCGCCGATCCGGGTGATGTGCGGGCTGCGGCCCATCATCGCCTGGGTGAAGGTCTCGCCCGCACTCACCGTGGAGCCCGAGGTGAGCAGGGCCACGGGCCCGGTGAAGCGGGTCGCCCCGGGGGCGGGGCGGACGGTGACCGACTGGGGCCGGGTGAAGGCGGCCGGGTCGGCCGGGTCGTTGCGAGCCACCTTCCGGTAGGCCAGGTACGGCCGGTCGGTGAACCGGGAGGCGAGCCGGACGGCCAGCGCGTCCGAGCCGCCGGCGTTCACCCGGGCGTCGATCACCACCCCGCGCAGGGGCGTGGCGCGGGGCCGGTCGAGCAGGGCGCCGACGGCCTTGTCGAGTTCGGCCTCCTGGTCCTGCTGGCCGCCCTGGTCGACGTAGTCGCCGAACGCGCTCACCCGCAGGTAGCCGAGGCCGTCCGGGAGTTCGCCGACACCGAGGAGGCCGTTCCCGAACGGCTGCTCGGGGACGGCCAGCTGGGCGCTGATCGGCGGCAGGACGGTGGTCAGCAGCTGCGCGGTCGGCGCCACGGTGCCGTCCCGCATCTCCCTGAAGAAGGTGGTGTACCCGCCGCCGGGATTCGCACGGAGCAGGGCGACGTGCGAGTCCTGGAGCGGTTTGACCATGGCGATGATCGTGTCCACCAGGTTCTCCGCGGTGACCGTCGGCCGGTACGCCGCCCGCTCGGCGTGCCAGTCGACGCCCTTGACGGCGAAGAAGGGGTAGTTCTCCTCGAAGCTGTCCCAGAACCTGTCGAACACCGCGACGGGATCGTCCGGGACCGGCAGCGCGCACCGCGCCGGCAGCCCGCCGGGCAGCCGTTCCAGCGTACGGGTGCCGGTGCCCGGGTCCTTGGCGTACACGGCCCGGTGGCGTCCGTGCGGGGTGACGGTCAGCTGGGCGAAGGGCTCCCCGGGGGTGCCGTAGCGGACGGCGCCGCCGGGCAGGGGCGCGCCGAACTGTTCGGCGGAGGTCACGCCGGGGGTGCAACTGTTCCTGGTGACGTCGTAGGTGGTGAGGGCGGTCCCGTGGATCTCGACGATCGTGCCGTACCCGTCCGCCCGCCAGACGCCCTCCAGCCGGTTGGCGCCCGGCCGCTTCGCGCCGTCCCCCTCCGGTGCGGCGCCGACCGCCCCGGCCGCGCCGACCGTTCCCGCCGTGAGCACGAGCGCGACCGCCGTGATGCCCGCCGCCCGGGCCATCGACTTCCTGTGTCCGATACCCATGCCGTGCCTGTGCCCTCCAGGTCCGGGACTTCCCCCGCGGAACCCCTCCGCCGCCCACGGGTCGACGGTACGGACCGGTCCGGCCGCCACGCGTCAGCCTGTGGAGCGGTCCGGACCCCGACCAGGGAGGTACACCGGTGCGCTCCCGGCTCCGCCCTGCGGCGTACCCGCCCCCGGAACGGCGTCAGGGTCACCGGATCGGTGTCCAACTCCCTTGCGCTCAGGCCGCCATGGCCGATCAGCTCCAGCGGCTGCTGCGCTCTGGCGCGGTGTCGGACAAGGCGATTCGGGCGCTCGGCGACCTCGCCCTGCACGGCCTGGTCGCCTCGGACGGTGAGGCCACGCTGGTCATGCCCTGGGGCGAGCCCCGGGACGGCGACCCCGAGGCCGTGCCGGCGGCGTGAGGCGGTTGCTTCCACAGGGGGCTGAACCGGCGCCTGGACGGGGGGCTGCGCGGTTGCCCCGAGGGGTGCACCGAGAGTTGCGGCCCCCCTTCATGGGATCGCCCGTTCTAGCAGGTCAGACTGTGCGGGAAAGCCTCTCACGCGCGCCGGCACCTCTTTCCGCGCGACAGCCGTGGGCAGAGGATCCGCTCCGCCGGCCGACGGCGCCGGGCTCGGCGGAGCGCCGACCGGTTCGCGTGTCCCAGGGAAGTCCAGTGCTGTCACACATCCTTGACGGAACGTCAGCTGCACGGGGCGGTGGCGCAAGAACACGCAACCGACCCGACATGGGAAATCGTCATGACGCTACGGTTTGTCGGGATCGACCCCGACACCCAGGGCGGCGGTTCGCCGACGGTCTGGGTGGGCGACGAGAAGAAGAGGCTGAAGACCGGACTGGGGCTGGTCTCGTGTGCGGGGATGGGTGCTGGTTCCGGTGGTGTCGCCGGTTAGGGATCCGCAGCGTTGACCTGGGTGTTTGTGCGGTCGGTTGAGAAGCGCCGGGTGGCATGAGAAGTGGTGAGGTTTTCCGCAGTCGCAGTGAGAGGGCACGCAGGCGGTTACGGCGCTCGGACATGCCGACACCCTGCCCGCTCGCCCGCTCTTCATGGCCGTCCTACGCCCGCGACATCCTGCTAGCATCCGGCGCCATCGCACCCAGGGGAGAGGTGCCACATGACGGGGAGGGGCATGGACCCCGCACTCATCACCGGAATCGCGTCGGTGCTGTCGGCCGGCGTCGCATCCGCCGGAACGTACTTCATCATGCGGGGGAATCGGCGACACGACAAAGCCGAGCAGGACGCGAAGATCCGCGACAGGCGGGAACCGGTCTACAAGGAAGCCGAGACGCTCGCCACCGCGTTTGAGAGCATCGCCGTGCTTCTCGTCGAAGTCACACCGCGGGAGCGGGGTGCCGTGCGGAGAGAACTCGGCGACAACCGGCTGCGCATGCTCCGCTACCACCGCACGCTCGCCCTGACCGGGCCAGTGGGGATCACCTACATGTGGCAACTCATCGAGGGTCGCGCCAACAACCTGGTGCACGCACTGGACCAGCTCGGATACAGCGACCCGGACCACGAGCCGACGGATGAGGAGGAGAAGCGGGCAGCCGAGGAGCTGGCCGTCTTCGCCAAGCACATCGCCCCGCCGTTCGGCATCATGGGCGCGCTGCTGGACGATCCGCGGCTGATGGGCAGGCTCGACATCCAGCACCGAGTCGACGAAGAGGGCGAGAGCCTCAGCGTGATCGTTCCCCGGGCCGAGCGCCGTCTGTGGTGGCTGGGCCGGCGCTCTGCCGACAGGTATGAGGCTCTGGGGCGGCCGGCGTCGGAGAGGTCCGAGCAGTCATGCCCCGCAAATGGATCGCCTTCCCCGTGACCTCGCGACGAACTCCCGCAGCGGACTCGACGAGCTGCTGCGGGAGTCGGCGTCGTCGCCTCGCTGGCGTCCCGCAGGTGGTGGCCACGGCTGGGCTGACGCGGTCCGCGCCGCCCGGCTGCCGCGGCGAACCGGCCCTGGGCCCCGGTCCGGCGCCGAAGTGCGCATCCCGCAGGGCCGGGCCCTGGAGACTCTGAAGCGCCAGGCATCGTCCCCGCCACGCACGGTGCGGGCCGGTCCTGGGTGGCGGTGCGCCGGAGCATCCGAACCGACGACCCGCGGAGTACGGGTCTAGGGAGTGCTCTTCCCGGGGCGGGCCTTGCTCATCTTCGCTGCCCTGGCCCGCGCCCAGCGCAGCAGCAGGACCGCAACCACCAGGGCCATCAGGGCGGCCTTGCCGACCGGCACGGTCGCCCCGCCGCGCAGCGCCGAGGAGAACATCGGCGTCAGCGCCGCCACGCCCACGGCAGGCCCGGCCGCGTACCAGGCGGCGAACAGCAGCGGGCCTGTCCCGCCGCCCGCGCCCTGGGCCGGGGAGAACATCAGGTCCTTGCGCAGTATCCCGCGGCAGGCGTTCACCAGCCCCGCCGCGACCAGTGCCGGCGCGGCGGCCGGTGCGAGCCAGGCCGCCGGGCCCGTGCCCGCTGCCAGCAGCGCCCCGGTGCAGGCCAGCCCCAGCAGGACCCCGGCCAGCGTCGGAACGATCGCATGACGCAGCATCAGAGCGGCGAACGGGTACGGCGACCAGGAGGCCCGCCGGACATCGTCCGTCTCGATCCGGGCCGGCTCCAGCAACTGCGCGACGGCCAGGTAGCCGAACACCAGCGCGACGGCGGTGGCCAGCCAGGACAGCCCGCCCGTGGCGCCGTGCGCGAGGACGGCGCAGAGCAGTGCGGGCACCGTCAGCACCACCGCGCGACCCAGCCGGGCGGGGGAGCGGAGCAGGGCGAGGGTGTCTCGCCACGGCACCACCAGCCAGGCCCGCCGGGGCGCCGGCAGCCGGAGCCGGCGTTGCCGGGCGCTGCCGCTGGCGCCGTTCACCGCCAGCCGCGCGCTGCGCAGCTCGACCGTCCGGAGCGCGGCCAGCACCCCGGCGGCCGTCCTGGCCCGCTCCCGCAGCCGGGCCAGTGGCACCGTCGCGGCGGCCCGGTCGGCGAGCACCAGGGCAGCACCGGTCGACACCAGCAGGAGTGCGGCGGCCACCCAGCTGCCCGCCACGGCGGCCGGGGTCGGCGCCAGTGCGGCGATCGCGGCCCAGCCCCACGGCCCCGACCACATTTCGACCAGCTCCAGCCAGTGCACCGGGTGACCGGCGACGGCCAGCGCGCTCTGCCCCGCCAGCGCGATGATCAACAGTGTCAGATACGGAGTGAGCCGGCGCACCCAGCGGGCGGCGCGGTCGCTGCGCTCCACCACCAGCGCGGCGCAGGTGGCCAGAAGCGGCACGCAGAGCCCCCCGGGCAGGCACCAGCCGAGCGCGGCCGGCAGGCCGACCCGAACGGTCAGCCCGAGCGCGACCATGCCGCCGGCCGCCGCCACCAGACCGGGGAACGCGGCCACGGCACAGGACAGCCAGAACCACGGCCGGAGCACCGGGCGGGGCCGGACGGGGTGGACCAGCAGCCAGTCGGCCGCCGCCCGGGGCGGCACCACCGGGCCGCGCCACAGGCCGTCCCGGACCAGCAGGAGGAAGGTGACCAGCCCGATCGCGGTGATACCGGCGGGTATCGCGGCGAGCAGATCGCCGCCGTGGCCGGTGTAGTCGGCGCCCATGGATGCCTGCAGGAACAGGCCGAGGCTGGGCACGCCGCCCCAGATGATCAGGATGAGTACCACGCAGTAGACGGCGAAGCCGACCGACTTGGCGCGGTTGCGCCGGTGGGGGGCACGCAGAGCGCGTAGCAGGGCGAGTGTCTCGTCGGTCCAGTCGTCGTCGTCCGTCCAGGCCTCGACGGCGGGCTCGGCTTCCGGGTGAGCGGTGGTCACCGGGCACCCGCCGGGTCCGCGGCGGTGCGGGCCGCGAAATCCGCCGCCAGTACCTTGCGGGTCGCGCCCTGCTTCAGGATCCTGCCGTCCTCCAGTACCACCACCCGGTCGGCCACGTCCAGGGCGAGGTCGGTATGGTGGGTTACCAGCAACACCGCGACGCCGTCGGCCAGTTCGGCCTTGAGCAGATCGGCGAGGTGTCGGCGGGCGTCCGGGTCGAGCCGCTGCTCGGGCTCGTCCAGCAGCAGCAGATCGCGCGGGCGGACCAGCGCGCAGGCCAGCAGCAGGGACTGCATCTGTCCGGAGGAGAGGGCCGAGGGCAGCGCGTCGGCCCGTTCGGTGAGCATCCGGTCGGCCAGCACCTGGGAGACCCAGCCGGGCGCATCGGCGACCCCGTGCGCGACCGCGACCAGAAGCAGGTGCTCACGGACGGTCAGGTCGGGGTAGCAGGCGACGGTGTCGCCGACCACCGCCACCCGGGCCCGGACCCGGGGGTCGTTCTCGTCCATCGGGATGCCGTCGAAGAACACGGTGCCCTTGCTGGGTACGTCGCGTCCGGCCGCGACCCTGAGCAGGGTCGACTTGCCCGATCCGTTGTGTCCGAGCAGCGCCACGCACTCCCCGGCGGCCAGCGACAGGCTCACGGGGTGCAGCACCTCCCGCTCGCCGTACGAGCGGCTGACGCCGGTCAGCCGCAGCAGGGGCTTGCGGGCTGCGGCACGTGGTTCGGCGGCGTTCTTGGCCATGGGGGAGGGCGCCTCTCAACGGGGTGTCCGGCCACAGTACCGATCCGTCGGCGGCCACCCGGGCGAGGGTGGCGCCGGCCTGGATTCGGGAAGAACGTCGCGCGCCCGGCCTGGGAGGGGGCAGCGGAGCGTGGGGGCCGTCGGCGGTCCGCCGGGGTGCGGACAGGGCTGCCCACCACGCGATGCTCGGCACCGCCCACCTGCACAGCCTGTCCATCACTGGCTGAAGATCATGACGAGGCGGCCTTCAGGTGCCCGGAAGATCCGAGTACCACTCAGGGCCTGTCAAACGTCCACGAGTTGCCGTACCCGCCCAGCCAAAGGGTGTGCTTCCCGTCCTTCGCGACCCGGCTCGACAGCGCGAGGTGACACCTCTTGGGCTGCGCGAACCCGATCACCACCAGGTGCCCGGCATCCGTTTCGTAGGTGGCTTCCCAGGTACCGTCCGCCACTTCCCACAGGTCGTCCGTCGCCGGGGATTCCACGGAATCACGACAGGCGGAGGCCGGTATCACCGACAGGCCGAGCCGGCCGCCCTCCAGCAGGGCCAACCTGGCTCCGGCTGTCCCCTCGGCCGTCCATTGTCCGACCGGACTCGGCGGCGGGGCGGTGGTCACGCAGGACCGGAGCACGAAGAGGGCGGAGAACGCCAAAACGAACGCCAACACGACGGCCGGAACGGCCAACTGTGTGGATCTTGTCATGCCGGGACGGTAGCAGCGCAGGCCACCGGCGCCCGGGCTGCGCTTGCAGGAGGAGCCCCGCCGGAGGCGTCCGCAGGCCAGGGGCGCGGGAGCTGCGGCAGGTGGATCAAGGAGATCTCGTCGATGAAGCTGCCGGCGATCTGCGGAGGCTTGTCGACCGAGACATGGCGGAGGCCGGAGAGGGAGATCACGACGTCCGGTTTCCACGGTCCCTTCCTGAAGGTGATCTCCAGGAAGTCCTCCCCGGTGAAGACGTCGCCGACCACCAGCCGCTGTCCGCCACCCCCGCCCACGCCATCACCCTGCCGCGCCTGGCCCTCGCGCAGCACCTCGCGCCGTAACACCTCACGCCGTAGCAGCGGCGCCCGCCGCCGGGCCGACACGGACCTGCGGGCCCGGGAGGAGGCCGAGCAGGAGCGGAACGCCGAAGCTGAGGCCGCGGCCGCCGAGGCGAAGTGCGGCAGTTCCTGGTGGCGTCACTCCTGGGCCACGGGTTGCCGGACGCGCCGTCAGCGGTTCCGGCAGGTGGGGCAGGTGGCGTGGTGGCTCCGGTGCAGGGCGCGCAGGCGGGCGGTGCGCCGGGCCAGGCGCACGACCGAGCGCCGGGTGAAGGCGCAGGTCACCATGCCCGTCAGGACGACGTCCTCCCCGTCGTACAGGACAAGGGTGGCCGTGCCGGTGGGGATCGGGCTCCCGCCGCCTGCCGTTCCCTTCGTGACCATGCGTACCTGACACCAGGGCACGGGTTTGCTGCGCTCCAGGCCGCGATGCAGGACGCCCTGCGCGTCCGCCCGGACGCCCAGGCGCACGCTGCGGCAGACGCCGGCCGCGCTCACCAGGGTGATCACGATGTACAGCACCACGCCGAACGGATCCCGGACGAAAACCGCGAGCCCGCCCACCCCGATGAGGAGGAAGACCCCGATCAGCGTGGTCAGGACAGGCTGGTGGCGGAGGCGCGGCGGTTCGTCTGCGCCGCGTTGGGCGTGACGGAGGAACAGGCGGCGTTGGACGCACCGGAGGTGGACGTCCACACCGACGGATGGCTGCTGCGGTTCGCCGAGGGAGGTCTGCCGCTCTGCGAGCCGTACGGGGTCGGGGTGGTGTTCGAGGGGCTGCGGCCGGTGCGGGTGGAGGATCTGAGCGAGGCGGAGGAGATCGAGGACTGATCGGTCCGGGCCTGCGGGGCCCCGGCCTGACAGCGCATCTGAGGGGCGTACCCAGATGATCCCACGTCAATCCCCGGCGTCCGCTTTGCGATGAACAATACGTATTCGAACCAGCGTAGCGATCAAGCCAGTGTGTGCACATTCGGACAATCAAAAAAGAGGGTCGGAATTTCGTCCGTGCACAACTAGGCTCCTCGCGGTGCCGGGACAACTGTCCCGCCACGAAGGGGCCCTGACGGGCCCGGGGGAAAACGTGAGGGGTTATGTCCTACGCGACAAATCGGACAGGATCGCCGCAGGGGCGGCGGATCCGCAAGAAGCTCTCTGCTCTGATCGCACTCACTCTGGCCGCCACCGTGGCCGGCACGACCGTCGCCCACGCCCTGCCGTCCGAGGCCGGGCCGGCACCGCTGCCCGCGGACACCCGTGGCAAGGTCGTCGAGGCCTGGGAGCTGGGCGGCCTCTCGACCAAGGACGCCGCCGCGAAGGCGCTGCTCGGCACCGACGCGGACCTCACCAAGTTCCTCGGTGAGACCCTCGCCCGGGTCTCCGCCGAGGACGAGCGCTTCGCCGTCCTGAAGATGCTCAGCGACACCGGTGTCGGCGTCCGCGACGCCGCCATCAAGGCGCTGAACGGCACCGACGCCGACGTCCACGCGTTCGTCACGTCGGGCTGGCAGAACCCGATGAACGACGACCGCCGGGCGGCCGTCTTCTACGTGCTGAACAACAGCGAGGCGGGTGTCCAGTCGGCCGCCGCCAAGGCGCTGAACGACGGCACCCAGAAGGCGCTGGAAGACTTCCTGACCACGGGCCAGGCCAAGGCGCAGGAGGAGGACGACCGGTTCGCCGTCTTCGCCGCGCTCGGCCAGAACCCCGGGCCCGAGTTCACCAAGCAGGCCCAGCGGGCGCTCGCCGGGACGGCCCAGGATGTCCGCGCGTTCCTGGAGAACGGCCAGTACCTGGCCCGGACCCGGGACCAGGAGACGCTCTCGATCACCCAGCTCGCCCAGGCGGCCAAGGAGGCCGGCCAGCGTGCCAAGACCGAGACCGAGAACGCCAAGCAGGCCGGCGCCCGTGCCGAGGACGCCGCGGCCACGGCCAAGAAGGCGGCGCTGAGCGCCGCGGACGAGGCCTCCAAGGCCAAGGACGACGTCAACAAGGCGGGCGAGGCGGCCAACAAGGCCGCGCAGGCCGCCGAAGGCGCGGCCGCCGCCGCGGAGACGGCGATCTCCGCCTCGAACGCCGCCGTCGCCGCCGCGCGCACGGCCGCCTCGGCCGCTCAGTCGGCCGCCTCGGCCGCGGCCGCGGCCGAGCAGGCCGCCTCCAGGGCCTACCGCGCCGCCGCCTCGGCCGCGGGCAACCGGAACGAGGCCGACTCCGCCCGCGACGCCGCCCGGGGCGCCCGCGACGCCGCCAAGGGCGCCCGGGACGCCGCCAGCGCCGCCTCCGCGGCGGCCACCGCGAGCGCCGACGCGGGGCGCTCCGGTGCCGCCGCCGCCCGGGCCGCGAACGACGCCGCCAGCGCCGCCGAGGCGAGCGCCCAGGCCGGCAACTCGGCCGGCGCCGCCACCGCTCAGGCGGCCCGGGCCCGGGAGGCGGCCGGCAAGGCGCGTTCCGCGGCGAACCTGGCCACCGCGGCCTCGGGCCGCGCCGAGAGCCTCGCCACCGCGGCCGCCGCGCACGCCGCCGAGGCGAACAAGAAGGCCAACAGCGCCGCCGACCACGCCGACAAGGCGGCGGCAGCCGCCGAGCAGGCCGCCGCGGCGGCCGGCCAGTCGCAGGACTGGGCCAACGTGGCGACCGCCCACGCCAACGCCGCGATCGAGGCCGCGACCGCCGCGAACAGCGCGGTCACCGAGGCCCAGAGCACCGAGCAGCTGGCCCGTGAGGCCGAGGACGCCAAGCTGGAGGCCGACAAGCAGCAGGGGCTCAAGGAGGCCGCCGCCCTCGCCAAGGCGGAGGCAGCGGACCAGGCCAAGCTGACCAGCGACCAGACCTCGGCCGCCGCGCTCGACGCGGCCACCAAGGACCTGGTGCAGAAGGCCGCCGCCTCCGGCACCGACACGAAGACCGCGGCGGGCTTCGGCCGCAAGGCCGCCGTCAACCTGCTGGACACCGCGGGTTACTGGACCCGCGACGCCGCCCGCGCGGCGCTCGCCGACAACGACGACGGCGTGGTCGCCTGGGCGAAGAAGGAGTACCAGGACAGCCTCCGGCTGGACGACCGCGACAAGGTCGCCTACATGTCCACCATCGGCACCTCCACGCTCGCGGGGGCCGCCCAGCGGACACTGGAGAGCACGGACCCGACCGCCGTCCCGAAGTTCCTCTCCGGTGGCGCGCTGGACGTCCAGGCCGACGACCTCCGGTACACCATCTTCACCATGCTCAACGGAGCCGGGACCGCGGTCCAGCGGGACGGCGCCGCCGCACTGAGCAACGGCAGCGCCAAGGCGATGTCCGACTTCGTCCACACCGGCTACCAGCGCGCCGTGGCCGAGGACGACCGGGTGGCGATCTTCACCCTCCTGGGCAGCCAGGCCGGTCCCAACCTCAAGGCGGCGGCCGAGATCGCGCTCGCCGGGCCGGCCTGGATGCAGCACGACTTCGTGACCACCGTCCAGTACAAGGCGGCCGTGCTCGACTCGGACACCGACACCCACGTGTCCTCGGTCCTCGCGCTGATCGCCAACGCGGCGAAGGACGCGGTCACCGCCACCGAGAACGCCCAGCTGGCGTACCAGGTCGCGGCCAACGCCCGCAGTGCCTCCGCGGAGGCCAACGAGTGGGCGGACAAGGCCCAGGCATCGGCCCAGCAGGCCAAGGGCTACGCGGACGACGCGAAGGCCAAGGCCACGGCGGCGGACGCCTCGGCGAACGCCGCGGCCGCCTCCGCCCAGCAGGCCAAGTCCGCCGCCGCGACCGCGCAGAAGGCGAACCGCGCGGCCAACTACTCGCTCAACCAGGCGGTCGCCTCCGCCGACAAGGCCACCGCCTCGGCGGCCGGCGCCCGTGCCTCGGCCGCCAGCGCGGCGGCCTCGGCGACGGCTGCCGGCAAGAGCGCCTCCGAGGCCTCCGCGGCCGCCCGGGAGGCACGCACCATCGCGGCGGACAAGCGGGCCCAGGAGCAGGCGGCGGCCGCCGCCGCGGCGGCTCAGGCGGCCCGGGCCGCCGAGGCCGCGAACGTCAACCCGTCCAACAACCCGGCCAACGACAAGGTCAACGACACGGCGTCCGCCACCCCGCCCGGGGGCTCCGGCGGAAACGGTGGGAACGGTGGAACGGGCGGCGGCGACGGCAAGGAGGGCGTCCGCAACTTCGCCACGGAGATGGGGCACTACAGCACCGTCTGGGCGATGGCCGCGGTCGCTTCGCTCGTCCTTCCGCCGCCCCTCGGGGAGATCGGGTTCACCGTCTTCGGGGCCTTCTCCCTCGGCGCCGGTCTGCTCAGCGCCGGCGGGTTCCTCCTCTCCGACGGCTGGAACAGCAAGGCGTTCCTCGACGCGGCGACCAGCGCCGCCGTCGGCTGGGTCGGAGGCCCCTTCGGCAAGGCCTTCGGCAAGGTCGCCGCACCGGCCGTGAAGACCAGCATCAAGGGCGCCAAGGCAGTCGGCAAGAAGATCATCGAGGGTGGGGCCAACGCGGCCTCCGGCATCATCGGCCTCTTCACCTGGTGATCTCCTGAACCGTCCGGCGGTCTAGGCTGCCGGAGAGCGGTGAGTCAATCCGAACGGGACCGTGGGGCCGCGTCCGACGCGGCCCCACGGTCGACAAGGGGTGGACATGTACGAACTCGACCTCAGCACGACCTCCTGGTGGCTGATCGCGGTCCTGTGCGCGGCCGTCAACCTCGCGCTGCTGGTGCCTTCGATGCCGACGCGCGCGACCCGGATCCGCGTTTCGTTCATGCCGGTGGTCATCGCGACGTTCGCCTTCGTCGCCTCGGTCGCCAAGCCCGACTACTCGACCCAACTGTTGCTCTCGATGTACTCGATCGCCTGCCTGCTGGTTCCCGGGAGCCTGCTCGGGTTCCGCAGGAAGATGGCGCGGATGGTCCTGGAACGCCCCGAGGACGGCAGCCTGCCGCCGGAGCACTACGGCCTCGCCCAGGAAGCCATGATCCGTTTCACCGTCGCGGCGGTCGCGATGGGCGGCCTCATGTACCTGTTCAAGCCGTAACCGCCCGGCAAGGGGCCGTTCGGAATATCACCCCGCCCATAGAGTTCGTATACGTATCTGCGGTTCGACAATTCTCCTCTCGGCCGGCTGAACGATCTTCCGGAACATCATCCGTTCGTGATAGCAATGCTTCCGGTAACGGCCGCCGAGCCATTCACGCAGATGCCGTGAACCACCGAAACCGAAACTTTCCAGGGGGGATTCCCATGCGCTCCATTCCCAAGCTGCTCGTCGCCGGTGCGGTCGCCGGCTCCGTCGCGCTCACCGGTGTCGCGGTCGCCAACGCGGCGACCGGCGTTCCGGCCGGCTCCGCGGTCGTCACCGCCGACGACACCCCGCCGCCGGCCGTCGAGGACTTCGTCTACCCGGACGCCGACAAGATCTTCACGGACCGCGGCATCAGGCTCATCACCGGGGACGGCCACATGGTCCTCGTCGACTGCCCCAGCCCCGGCACCACCAAGCCGGGGGTTCTGCTGATCGACACCCGCGGCATGACCGACCGGGACACGATCGGCCACGGCAAGTTCTGCTTCCAGATCACCGGGAACAGCGCCTCCATCAAGCTGGAGCTGCCGAACGTCTACGGCATCACAACCCCCGACTACGCGGTGACGGCCCACATGGTCACCGGCACCGGTGACCAGACCGAGGAGAAGACCTTCGCGCTGCAGCGGAACAAGCCGAACCCGGTCGGCGAGGCCACCGACCCGCAGCGCCGCCCGTACACGCTGCTGGACCTCACCGCCGTCAAGTGACGCTCCCGGGCCCCGCCGCGCGACCGCGGCGGGCCCGCGCCGTCCTGCCCCGACATCAGTTCCGGCCCTGCCCTGACACCGGGAGACACCTCGTGCTTCGCACCCGTTCACGCACCGCGTGGATGACCGGCCTGCTCGCCTCGGCCGCCGTCGTCGGCGGAATGCTCACCGGCGGAACGGCCAACGCCGTCGTCGGCGACACCGTGCCCACCAACTTCCACACGTACACCACCAAGCTCGACATCGGCAACGGCCAGCGCAGCTGCACCGGTTCGCTCGTCGACCCGTACTGGGTGCTGACGGCGAGCAGCTGTTTCGCCGACAACCCGGCCCAGCCGCTGGCGCTCGCCGCCGGTGCGCCCAAGCTGAGGACCGTCGCCACCGTCGGCCGCACCGACCTGACGACCACCAACACCGGCCACGTCACCGAGGTCACCGAGCTGGTCCCCCGGGCCGACCGCGACCTGGTGCTGGCCCGCCTCGCCAAGCCCGCCCAGGGCATCCCCACCGTCCCGCTCGGCGCCGCGCCGGTCGCCGGGGAGACCCTGACGGTCAACGGCTACGGCCGCACCAAGGACGAGTGGTCGCCGCTCGCCCTGCACAACGGCCAGTTCACCGTGCAGTCCTCGACCGCCACCACCCTCGCCGTCACCGGGAAGACCGCGGGCCGCGACAGCATCTGCAAGGGGGACGCCGGCGGCCCGGCGGTGCGGATGGTCAACGGCCGGGCGGAGATCGTCGCCGTCAACAGCACCTCCTGGCAGGGTGGCTGCTTCGGCACCACCGAGACCAGGACCGGCGCGGTGGAGACCCGGGTCGACGACCTCGCCGGCTGGCTGCTGGACACCCGGCTGCACACCGCCTCGCTGGTCAACAACCTGAGCGGCCTGTGCGCGTACGTGCCGTGGCAGACCCCCGAGTGGGGCGCGCCGGTGATCCAGATCGGCTGCGACAAGCAGTTCATCGACCAGGTCTGGGACTTCCAGAAGACCCCGGCCGGCACCTACCAGATCCGCAACACCTACTCCGGCAAGTGCCTGCTGGCCCCCCACCAGACCCCGGACAACGGCGGCCCGATCGTGCAGGCCGACTGCGACCCGCAGTACCCGGACCAGGTCTGGAAGCTGGAGAAGGTCGACGGCGGCTACCAGATCCGCAACACCTTCTCCGACCGGTGCGCGATCGCCTGGTCGGGCGACAACGCGCCCGGGTCGAAGCTGACCCAGTACGACTGCATCCCGCAGTTCGCGGACCAGGTCTGGTCGATCTGACGGACGGACGGGTCGGCGGCGTCGACGGCGGGTGACGCCGGCGGCGGATGACGAGTGACAGCGAAGGGTGTGCGGCCGCCACGGCGGCCACACACCCTTCCGTCGTTGCGCGGGAGGGGCTCTGTCTTGCACCGCGCGGGGGTTGTCGGTGGACCTGCTGTCGCGGCCGGGCGGCTGGCGGGAGACGTGCCGGCAGATGGCGGACTCCAGTCCGCAGGGCCGCAAGGCGTTGGCGGCGGCGCTGGACGAGCTGAGGGTGTGGGGGTACTGCCGAGTGGAGGACCTGGTGAAAGTACCCTCCCCGGCTGACCGTCACCAACACCTCGACGACCACTTCATCGAGCGTGTCCTGGTCGACAGCTCGAGGGAGGGCGGAGGAGTGGACGTCTTCCTCCGCTACGGACCGGGTCGTCCCGACGCGGTGATCTCGCTCACCGGCATCCTGCACTTCGCCGGGCCCTTCCTGGAGATGGATGGCGCCTTCACCGACGAGATCTCCCTGAACCTCATCGCTTCGGCACGTCCCGACTGGCCGGATGACCATCGCGCCGCCACCCCCGCTGCTTGCGCTTCCCGCCCCCACGCCGCTCCCTTCCCTTCCCTCGGCACTGCCTCTGCTGCCGCCACTCCCGTCGCTTTCACCGCCGGAGTTCCGGCTGCTCCTGGTGCTGCTTGTGCGTGCGGTGGCGGGCAGGGAGTCGCAGTCGATCAGACCGGCGCGTCCGGCGAGCTGGGCGCCCGCGGCGCCGGTGAACAGCGCGGTGGCGGTGACATCGATACCCGCGTACACGAATGTCGCCGAGATCCGCTCGGTGAGGTCTTTGAGGAAGCCGGCGGCCTCGGCGCCGGTGCTGGTGCGCGGGTTGAGGCGGTGGATCTCGTCGATCGTCACCAGCCGTACGCCGACCGTGTTGTAGGTGTGGCACACGGAGGCGGCGATCTGGGCCTGGGTCGTGCGGGCGGAGACGGGGACGCCGAGGTAGCGGGCGAACTCGAGCGGGGAGATCTGACGGGCGATGAACGTGCGCCGTGAGGTGGCGCTGGTTCGAGCGAAGAGCTGCCGGATCACCCGGGCGGCGCACGGTCGGCCGGGGTCCGGGGCGGTCCTCAGCCCAGGCGGGCGGTGGATTGGCGCTCGTGCAGCGTCGCGGGCACGATCCTCGGTGCCGCCGATCCCGACTCACCGGCCAGGCGTTCGAGCAGGAGCTCCATGGCGAGTCTGCCGGTGGCCTCGGGGGAGAGGTCGAGGGCGGTGATGCCAGGAGTGGCGAACCGGGTCTGCTCGCTGTCCGATCCCGCGGCGATGAGAAGACGACCGGGAATGTCCCAGCCGAGGGCGATCGCGGTGTGTGCGATGCTGGCGGCGTGGCGGCCGGTGCTGGCGAAGACGGCGTCCGGGGGGTTCGGGCGGGACAGCAGCAGCCCGCCGACCTCAGCGCCGGCCGTCTCCCCGTGCTTCTCGGGGACCCGCTCCAGGATCGGCTCCTGGCCGTGCTCGTGGGCCCATGACAGGTACGCCTCGACCGTGTCGTGGTTCCAGGCGTTGTCATCCGTGCCCGCGACGACGGCGACCCGGCGGGCGCCGCGTTCGAAGAGCAGGTCGAGCACGCGCCGGGTCTCGGCACGGCTGTCCGTGTCGGTCCACCAGATGTGTTCGGGCCGGGCGGGGTCACGGCCGGTGGAGACCACGGGCAGCCCCCGGTCGAGCAGCTCGGCCAGGACCGGGTCGCCGACGAACGGGTCGACGACGATACCGCCGTCCAGGTTCATGGCGGCGGGTACGGATCTGCGCGTGAGGTCGGGGACGAGCATGAGTCCGAAGCCGTGGTCGAGCGCTGCGGTCGCGGCGGCTCCGGCCAGCCGGACGAAGTAGTCCACGCCCTGCAGCGTGTAACCGATGGCGTCCAGCGGGCGGATGGCCAGCGCGATCACCCCCGTACGGCCGCCGCGCAGGCTCTGGGCGATGGGGTTGGCCTGGTAGCGCAGCTCGGCGGCGGTGCGCAGGATGCGCTCACGCGTCGCCGCCGCCACCGCGCCCTTTCCGTTGAGCACGTGCGAGACGGTGGTCGCCGACACACCGGCCGCCCGCGCTACGTCGCGGATCGTCACTCTCCCCGACGGAGCCATCACGCCTTGTCCAGCCTTTCCGGATGTTGGCAAAAAGATATCACCAAAACGATTGACCAAAACGTTTTGGTAGGTGACTCTACCAGTCTGAGTTGTCCACTCCCGCTGGATGCGAACCCTCACGTGCGCCCGTCGTGGCGCCGCCGCATGCCCCGGGGACAGGCCAGGAAGGACTGGAAGTGCGCAAGAGAGCGTTTGTCGCCGTCGCAATCGCGAGCGTGATCTCGCTGGCCGGGTGCGGAAAACCGGCGCAGTCATCGAGCGCTGACCAGAGCGCTGGCGCGGGGAAGCGCGTCGACACCCCCGCCTCCAAGGCCGACGTGGACCGGGTGACCTGGAACATGCCCTACGGCGAGCCCACCTCGCTGGACCCGCTCAAGTCCTACAACTACCCGGAGAACGAGGTCCTCTCGAACCTCTGCGAAAGCCTGATGCGGATCAACCCCGACTTCTCGATCACCCCGGGACTGGCCGAGTCGGCGGAGCACCCCACGCCCACCACCTGGGTGTACAACCTCCGCAAGGGCGTGACGTTCTGGGACGGCCAGGAGATGACGGCCGACGACGTCGTCTTCAGCCTGAAGCGCCACCTGGACCCCGCGGAGGGCTCCTTCTGGGCCGGGGACATGCTCACCGGCAACATCGCGAGCATCGAGAAGACCGGCGACCTGCAGGTCACCGTCACCCTCAAGACGCCGGACGTCGTCATCAACGACTACATGGCGACACCGCTGGGCGCCGTCACCCAGGCCGCGTTCACCCAGCAGGCCGGCGCCAAGTTCGGCACCCCGGACAAGGGCGTCATGTGCACGGGCCCCTTCGAGCTCAAGTCGTGGGAGAAGGGCTCCCGAATCAAGCTGGCGCGCAACGACGCGTACTGGAACCAGGCGCTCAAGGCGAAGGCCAAGGAGTTCGACTTCCGCTTCATCACGGACCCGGCCACCCTCACCAACGCGCTGAAGACCGGCGAGATCGACGGCTCGTACGACGTGCCGACCGACGCCGTCGACCAGCTGTCCAACGCCACCAACGGCACCCTCTACCTGGGCAAGTCCATGCAGATGGTGGCCATCATCGGCACCGGCGAGGGCCCCTTCGCCGATCCCCGGCTGCGTACCGCCCTGCTAATGGCCACCGACCGGGAGGCCATCGGGAGGACCGTCTTCGCCGGCACCGCCGCGCCCCTGCGCTCCGTGGTGCCTCCGGGCAGCTACTCCTACGCGTCCGCGGTCTACGAGGCGGCCTATGACAAGCTGCTGCCCACCACGGTCGACATCGAGGGCGCCAGGAAGCTGGTCGAGGAGGCCGGCAAGCCCAGCGGGCCGATCACCATCGCCTACCCCAGCGAGCGGACCGTCTACGAGGACCTCCTCGCCGAGGTGCAGAGCGCCGGCAAGAAGATCGGCCTGGACATCCAGCCCAAGGGCGTGCCGAGCGCGCGGTACGGCGCCTTCTTCTCCGACGCGCAGGCCCGCAAGGGCTACTCGGGCTTCATGACCACGAACTACTCCGACGTGCCCGAGCCGCTGGCCTTCCTGCGCAACCACATCGACCCCGGTTCCCCCGAGAACTACGACAAGTTCTCCGACCCCGAGATCACCGCGCTGCTGGGCCAGGCCTCCGCGGAGAGCGACGACACCAAGCGAGCCGAACTCACCGCCCAGATCGAGACGAGGTACATGGCCAAGACCCCGTGGCTGCCCATGGTCGCCCCCTCGACCCGGCTGTTCATGAACAACAAGGTCACCGGAGCACCCGCCTCCTTCGTCTACCTGTACTACCCGTGGGCCGCATCCGTGGGCTCGGCCAAGTGAGCCGGTAGCACGCGGCACCCACCAACCCCACCCGCCCACGGCCCACGCCCTCACCACGCTCCGCCGGGGGCGCGGCGGCCCACGCCCGGCCGCGCCCCCGCGAACTCCCCCCACAGGAACAGCCCATGCTCGGATTCCTCGTCCGACGCCTGCTCGGGCTGGCCGCGACCCTGATCGTCGCCAGCTTCCTCATCTTCGGTGCGCTCTACCTCGCACCGGGCAGGCCGGAGACCTTCCTCACCCAGGGGCGCTCGATCAGCCCCGAGACACTCGCCTCGATCCGCACGCAGTACCACCTCGACGACCCGCTGCCGGTGCGCTACTGGGACTGGATCACCGGAGTGGCCCGCGGCGACCTCGGCGAGTCCCTGGTGTTCCGCCAGGACGTGGCGAGCCTGCTCGCCCCGCGTGTCGGCTCCACCCTGCTGCTCACGCTGTACGCCGCCGTGCTCATCGTCGTGTTCGGCGTGCTGGTCGGCATGGTCTCCGGGCTCCGCGGCGGCCGGCTCGACACGGTGGCACTGATCGTCACCAGCACGGGCTTCGCCGTTCCCACGTTCTTCGCCGCGCTGCTGCTCATGGACCTGTTCTCCGTGCGACTCGGCTGGTTCCCCGTGTTCGGTTCCGGTGAGGGCTTGACGGACCGGCTCTGGCACCTCACCCTGCCCGCGATCGCGCTCGCCATCCCCTCGGGCGCGGTGGTCGCCCGCATCACCCGGACCGCGATCACGGAGGAGAAGGACTCCGAGCACGTCACCACCGCGATCGGCCGCGGACTCCCGCGCTTGCTGGTGGTCCGGCGGCACGTGCTGCGCAACGCACTCCTGCCGGTGACCACGATCGTGGGCGTCAACATCGCGGCCCTGATCGCCGGCGCGACCGTGGTCGAGAAGGCCTTCGCCCTCGATGGTCTCGGCTCCGCGCTGGTCGACGCGGTCAACCAGAAGGACTTCGCCGTCGTCCAGGCCATCGCGCTCGCGCTGGTGGTCGCGTTCGGCCTGGTCAACCTGGCCGTGGACGTGCTCTACGCATGGCTGGACCCGCGGTTCAAGCTGGGAGGGAAGCGCTCATGAGCGACAGCGTCAACGCCTCGGGCACGGCCACCGCGGCCACCGCGGGAAAGGCCGCCCGACCCGCGAGCCCCACCAAGGGCCGGAACCCGATCGGACGCCTTGTCGGGCGCGTCGGGATCGCCGGCACCATAGCCGCCGCCATCATCGCCCTGCTGGCCCTCGTCGCGATCCTCGCCCCCTGGATCGCCCCCTACGACCCGCTGCAGGTCGACCTCGCCGCCACCTACCAGTCCTCCAGCGCGGAGCACCTGCTCGGCACCGACAACTCCGGCCGTGACCTGCTCTCCCGGTTGATCTGGGGCGCCCGGACCAGCCTTCTGGGCCCGTTCATCGTCGTCACGGTCACCGCAACACTCGGCACCGCACTGGCGCTGGCCGCAGCCTGGTTCGGCGGCCGCGTCGACGACCTGATCTCCCGCCTGCTCGACCTGCTGTTCGCCTTCCCCAGCCTGCTGCTGGCCATCATCGTCATCGCGCTCTACGACCGCGGGCTGCTCCAGGCGTCCCTGGCGCTCGCGGTGGGCTTCACCCCGTACACCGCACGGGTACTGCGCAGCGTGTCCCTGCGCGAACGCATGCTGCCCTACATCGCCTCCGGAGAGATCCAGGGCTTCTCGGGCTTCGTCATCTGCCTGCGGCAGATCCTGCCCAACATCACCCCCCAGATCCTCACCGGTGCCACCATCAACTTCGGATCCGCCATGATCGAACTCGCCGCGATCTCCTTCCTCGGCCTCGGCGTCCAGCCGCCCGCGGCCGACTGGGGCCTGATGGTCTCCAGCGGCCAGGCCTCCCTGGTCAAGGGCTTCCCCCAGCAGTCCCTGTACGCGGGCCTGATGATCGTCATCACCGTCGCGGCGTTCAGCGTGCTGGGCGAACGCCTCGGCGGACGCAAGGCAGGAGGCCGCGCATGAGCCCCCTGCTGCGCCTGGACGCCCTTCACGTGACACTGAACGTCGACGGCGAGCGACGCCCCGTGCTGCACGACGTCTCGCTCGACGTCGGCGCGGGCGAGGCCGTCGGCCTGGTCGGCGAGTCCGGTTCCGGCAAGTCGATGACGGTGCGCTCGATCCTGCGCGTGCTCCCCCACGGGGCCGAGACCTCGGGACGCATCGACTTCGACGGCACCGACATCCTGTCCATGCCGGCCAAGGACCTGCGGCGGCTGCGCTCCCACGAGGTCGCGGTGATCCACCAGGACCCGCGTGCCGCCATCAACCCCGTGTCGACCGTGGGCGACTTCCTGGTGGAAGCGCTGGTCGCCAACCATCAGGAAAGCCCGCGGCAGGCACGCGCCCGCGTCCAGGACATCCTGTCCGACGTCGGCATCCCCGACGCCTCGCGCCGGATGCGCCAGTACCCGCACGAACTGTCCGGCGGGCTGCTCCAACGCGTCGTGATCGCGGCCGCGATCGCCGTCCGCCCCCGGATGATCCTCGCGGACGAGCCCACCACCGCGCTGGACGTCACCACCCAGTCCGAGGTGATGGGCATCCTGGACGAGATGCGCCGGGAACACGGCCTCGCCATGCTGTTCATCACCCACGACCTGGAGCTGGCCGGTGCGGTGTGCGACCGCATCGCGGTCATGTACGCGGGCTCGATCGTCGAGGAGAGCAGGCCGCAGGCGCTCGAAGACCACCCCCGACACCCCTACAGCCGGCTCCTGCTGGACTCCCGGCCGCGCATCGACCAGGCCGCAGACCGCCTGGAAGTGATCCCGGGACGGCCGATCTCGGCCTTCGAGGTCGGTCCCGGCTGCGCCCTGGCCCCACGCTGTCCCTACGCCGAGCCGCAGTGCACGGCCACCGTCCCGGCCCTGCGGCCGGCCGGCGAGGGGCGGGTCAGGTGCCTGCGCAGCGAAGAGATCGAGCCCGTTCTGCGACGTTCCGGCACGGAGGTGCGCGATGTCTGACCACACTCCCGTCGTGGAAGCGACCGAGCTGCGCAAGGTGTTCCGCGTCCGCCGCCCCGACGGCCGGGGCTCCGCCGACTTCACCGCCGTGGACGGCGTCGGCTTCCAGGTCCGGGCCGGGGGAGCGCTCGCGATCGTGGGGGAGTCCGGCTCCGGCAAGTCCACGGTCGCCCGGATGCTGGTCGGCCTGGAGACCCCGACATCCGGCAGCATCACCGTCCTCGGCCGCTCCCGCACCGCGAAACGCGCCGGGACGGCCGAACGGCGCCGGCGCGGGCGCGAGATCCAGATGGTCTTCCAGGACCCGTACGGATCCCTCAACCGGCGCAGGTCGGTCCGCGACGCCCTGGGCGAGGTGATCGACCTGCACTTCAAGCCCTCCCGCGGCGAGCGCGAGGAGCGGATCGCCCGGCTGCTGGAGGACGTCGGCCTCGACGAACGGCAGTCCCGCGCACTGCCCTCCGCGTTGTCGGGCGGACAGCGGCAGCGGGTCGCCATCGCCCGTGCCCTGGCCGCCGAACCGAAGGTCCTGGTGCTGGACGAAGCGGTCGCCGCGCTGGACGTGTCGATCCAGGCGCAGATCCTCAACCTGCTGGCCGACATCCGCGAACGCACCGGCCTCACCTACCTGTTCATCAGCCACGATCTGTCCGTCGTACGGCAGATCAGCGAGGAGGCGATCGTCATGCGCAAGGGCCGGATCGTGGAATCCGGCCCCACCGCCCGCATCCTCGACGACCCGCAGCATCCGTACACCCGGATGCTTCGCCGATCCGTGCCCGGCCCCGGCTGGAAGCCGCGGCGAATGAGCCAGGACGAGCGCCGGGCGCTCGCCATGGAGGAGACATGGTGACCACCCCTACGGTTTTCCGGTCGGCCAAGGCCGCCCCCGGCGATCGCGGGCAGCAGCTGGGCAAGGCCTTCCCGGAACGCATCGGGCAGGCCAGCGCCTTCTACGACCAGCTCTTCGCCGCCGCGGGCGCCACGCCCGAGGACGTCACCGACTGGAGCCTTCGGGCCTTCGAGCACATCAGCACCTGGGCCCCGGAACTGGCCGAGGAGATCGACGGCATGGCACTCGGCGCGGGCCTGCCCCTGTGGCGGATCGCCGCGCTCAACGCCCGAACGGAGATCCTCGGCCGTTTCGGCCGGACGCAGCACCCGGAGTGCTCCACGGTCGTGTACGCGCCGGCCGACGGACGCCCGCCGGTCACCGCGCAGACCTGGGACTGGCACGACGGCATGCGCGACGGCTGGTTCGTCTGGACCATCGAGCACCCGGACGGCCGGGTCGTGCACGCGGTGACGGAGTTCGGCATCGTCGGCAAGATCGGTGTCAACACGGCGGGCCTGGGCCTGCACTTCAACATCCTCGGCCACACCTCCGACAAGTCGCTCGTGCCGACCGGCTCGTGGATACCGGTACACGTCCTGGCGCGACGCATACTCGACACCTGCACCAGCGTGTCCGAGGCCGTCGAACTGGCCACCGCCACACCGGTGGCGGCCTCCAGCTCACTGACGCTCGTCGACCACGCGCAAAGGCGGAGCACCGCCGCGGCGATCGAACTCAGTCCGGCCGGCTCGGTACTGCTACGCCCACGCGAAGACGGCTTCCTGCTGCGGACCAACCACTTCGTCGACCGGGCACTGGCCGGTGGCGAGGCCATGGGAGTCGAGGACCCGAGCACGTACCGGCGGATGGACGTCCTGCGGGAGCACACGGCGACCCTCACCGGACCGGACAGGGAGGACCTCGTCAAGGCCCTCACCTGCCACGCGGACGAGGGTGCGGAGCTGTGCTGCCACGCCCAGCCGGACTCGGCGCTCGGCAAGCGCTGGGAGACGCTCGCCACCGTGTCCCTCGACATCGCCGGGGGAGGACTCGTCGCCCACGCGGGCGGACCCTGCACCTTCCACCTCGCGTCCCGGGCCGAGGTGGCCTGACGCGACACCGGGGGCGGGCCCTGCCGGGTCCCGCCCCCACCGGCGGTCATCTGCTCTCGGTGGCTTCCCTGCCGTCGGGTCAGCCCCGGGATCATCCCGGAGAACACGGACCGCAGCCCCCTTCGGCCTGCCGAAGGGGGCTTCCTGTTCGATGACGACGTAGTGAATGCGGAGTTGATCTCAGTTCACCTGACGATCACGCAACCGCACGAGATCGGCATGTACGCCGGGGTGTTCGCAGACTGTGTCGTCCCAGGAAGTTTGAAGATCTCAACATCCTGATAGGTCTCTGACCTGGTGTTCCGCAAAAACTGGAACAGACCGCTTCCAGGGCTCTGAACTGGGGTTCTTTGCTTGACAGCGGCGATGTATGGCGTTCGGCCTGCTCTTCTTCGGAAACTGGGACGAGCATCAGAAGCCCCGGGACGATCTATAGGGGAGCGGGGGAGGTCGCACCCCGCAGGGTGCGGCCCCCACGTGCTGCTGACCGGCATCACCGCTGCTCGGCCCGGTCCTTCCTGACGCTGCGCAAGCTGACCACCGGCCGGGTGACGAAGTACGCGGCGACCAGCACGGCCTGGCGCGGCCGGCCCCCGACGGCCCACCGCCCGCCGAACCGCACCTGCCGCTCGGCCCAGCCACCCAGCCCACTCCACACCGTGTTCGGCGAGCTGCGCGAGCTGGCCCGGGGTCAGCTTCACCCGGCGAGCCTTCTGGTTGTTGAGCCAGGTGCCCAGGACGAAGTGCGACACCACCGCCTGCTCCTCACCGCCGGGGCCGGCCTCCACGGTCTCCAGCGGCTCCTTGTGCGGGCGCTTGACGGCTGTGTGCCCTTCCCGCTCGACGAACTGCGCCAGCGCCGCCAGGCCCTGGGCGAACCGGTCGACGCGGGAGACCGCCGGCTTCGCCTCCGTGGCGGCCTTGGCGGCCACCAGCTCCTGGTCCTCCTCGATGCCGACCGCTGACAGCAGGTCCCGCTGGTCCTCCTCCGGGCCGGGCCAGCCGGCCCGCTGCGCCTGCACCCAGCGGCCGAGCTGCTCACCCTCGTACACCGGGTCCGTGGCAGGGGCCGGCGGGTCGTCCGGCGGGTCAGTGGACAGCGGCGGCACTCCTTCATCCGTAGTGGCGGACACGATACGAAGGCGCTGGTGACGCGGAATCGGGAGCCCTCGTACGGCGGGCGCCGTGTTGTGGGCAGCGCTGGTAACCAAGGCGCGGGCGACTTCCGCCCTGGACAGGACGGTCAGCGGATCGGCGCTCGCTGGCTCCGCCTCGGCCCATTCCCACAGGGCCCGGATGCCGGTGGCGCGGTCGGACAGGTACTGCACCCGGTGGTCCTTGAGCGCCCAGTCGTCGCCACCTACGGCTCCAGGCGGGGGTCGTCGATGTCGACGGTGGCGATCCCGGGCGGATACAGCTCCGGACGGGCCGTCAGGATCAGGTGCTGCAGCGGACGCACCGGGGTGGGCAGGCTCGTGGCGATGGCATGGGCCAGATCCGGGCCGCCGTAGCCGTCGCGGACCATGGTCGCCACCACCACTGCGGTACTCGCATCCAGCGGCTCGAACTCGAGCGCGGGCAGCGCCATGACCGCGTGCGCGGCACCCTCGCCCTTCACCTCGGCCTCGACCACGCACAGCACCGGAACCAGCAGATGCTGGAACGGACTCTGCAGAGCGGAGTCCACGATCCGATGCAGGCGCGGATGACCGGCGGCCAGCGCGGACAGGGCGCTGGAATCCAGAATGATCACGCGCTGCGCCTCGGGGCGACCTTGGCGCGCGCATCCGCCGCGGCGATGTCGTAGACCCGCTGCAGCAGGTTCGGGCCCTCGTCCAGCTCCGTGTCGGTGAGCGTCATCCCGAAGTGCTCCCGCAGCAGCCGACGGCCCTCGGCAACGCGCTCCGCGATCTGCTCCGCGGTGGGCTGCGCCTCCACCAGCAGGGCCACCTGGGCGCCAATCGTGGTGCCGCGGGCCGCCGCGAGAGCGGCCAGCCGGTCACGCGTATCAGGGGAAACCTTGATCGTCGCATCAGCCATACCGCGATCGTACACCGCTGGTACACCGCTGGTGTACCGACCTGCCCGGACTCGGAAAAGCCCAGGCCCGCGCCGACGGCAAGCTGACCGGCCGCACGATGGGACACCTCACCCCACCACCGCGCCTGCCCGGCCCCGCCGCTTCATGCGGTCGACAGGGACCGGGACCACGAGCACGAAGGGCAGGCCGTACGGGACCTCCCGCAACGCGCCCCGCGGCGGCACCGAGCCCGACGCGGCGGGCGGGGCCGGCACTCCCTGACAGACGCCCCGGACAACCCCGACAACCGCGCCGCCTGCAACCAACGCCAGAAGGCCCGGGAGAAGAAGGCCCGCCAGGTCCACCGCGAGCTGATGGAGACCCTGGCCTGCGCCGACTGCGGGAACGTGCCGACCCAGGAGAGCACCGAGGAGTACGGCCCCAAGGGACCACAGAAGTGGACCCGCCGCCCGGGTGGCCGCTGCTGGTCCTGCCACGAGAAGGACCAGGAACACACGGAACGGCTGGAACGGGAGGCCGAAGAGCAGCTGGAGGCGGCCCGCGCGGCCAACGCGCGGCTGCGCCCGTGCTGGACGTGCCGGGGTTCGATCGGCGGGAAGGAGGGGCCGTGGCTGGAGCTGACCGAGAAGGCCGGCCCTGACCGGCTGGAGTGCCCGCAGTGCGTCAGCGACCGGGAGACGAAGGGGCTGGGGCCGCTGGTGCTGCCCGCCCCGACCCGGCGGGAGCTGATGGCCGCCCGTATCTCGGCCCCCGCCGACCGG
Source organism: Kitasatospora sp. NPDC088548 (assembly GCF_044753005.1). NCBI lineage: Bacteria > Bacillati > Actinomycetota > Actinomycetes > Kitasatosporales > Streptomycetaceae > Kitasatospora > Kitasatospora sp. NPDC088548. The sequence goes on along the minus strand of NZ_JBIVMI010000005.1, from coordinate 28,978 downwards.
TGGTGGGAGGCCCGGGTGCGGCACGCCAAGCTCTACCCGCCCAAGGGCCGCACCGCCTGAACCCCGGAGCCCGGGGCCTGTCGCGTGGGGCGCTGTCGGGTGCTGCGACCTGCACGGACGGGCCCCTTCTCCTGTAGCCGATCCGGGCGCGACAGCCCCCCGTGACAACCTCCGGACGCGACGCGCGGTGCAACACGCAACCCGCGTCGCACCGCGCACTGCTCGGCCCGGACCGCGTCCGGCGCCGGCCTCCACCAGGCCGTCGAACCAGGCGGGGGCCTGCTCGCGGGAGCGGGGGCCATCACTGCCTGCGCCTGCGGCTGGCCTTGCTCCGGGGAGAGTCTGTCCGATCGGGCAGCCTCGCCCGGTAGGCGGGGCAGTTTCTGACGGACCCACAGATGTGCCGGCAAAGGCGTTGGTACGTTCTCGATGAAAGGTCTAGACAAGTCAATCACCGTTCAGCGAGGGGAATTTCGTTGCGTCGCTCTGCTTCTGCCGCTCTGTCCACAGCTGTGTCCATCACGTTGCTCTCGGGAATCTGGGCCGCTTCGCCGGCCCAGGCAGCCACCTCGGGGACGACGCCCACCGCCTACACCGGGACGGTGTTCCTCAACTCCACCGGGACCGTCGACAGCAACGGGTTCGTGACCCTCTCGGGTACGTACCGCTGCTCCGCGCCCGTCCCCGCCCCCGCCCCCTCCCCCTTCGGTCCTCGCGTGGTCCGCCTCCACAGTTCGGCGTGGGGGCCTGGTCGCGCCGAGCCGGCCGTCTGCGACGGTGCCGAACACACGTGGGTGCACCGTGACAGGCCCCTCAGGGTGCCCCTGGTGACAGTCGAACAGATCCAGTCCGTTGCGGAACTGGAGCTGTGGGAATCGACGGGCTGGCCGGTCATCACAATCACCCCCCTCTCGATCGATCGGAAGATCGTCGATCTGCAGGCTGCTGCGGGCTGACGCAGGGCCCGTCGGCATGCGGGACGGACTTGGGCCTGTCGTGATGTCACCAGTGGCGGCCTGGTGACGGAACGTCGGTCGGCCGAGGGCGGCGACCGACTCGTGGGGCGGCGGCTCGTCCGGGGACGACTGGCGCGAGTACGACGATTCCGTGCCCGTCCTCGCCACCACCCTGGACCTCCTGGCCGAGCCCGGCCCGCTCGGCCCCGTCTGGTGGCGCTACGGCCGCCAAGGCCGGCACTCCCTGACCGACGCCCTCGACAACCCCGACGGAGACCGGCTGCTCGAAGCCGAGCAGACCGCCCATGCCCAGGCCCGGGGGAAGGAGTGGCGGCAGGCGGAGCGCGAGCGGCGCCGTCCGGCCTGCACCCGCTGCCGGGCGAAGTTCTCCGACGAGCGGTGGGCTGAGCACGAGCGGGCCGATACCTGGGGCGACGACGGCTTGTGCGCCGACTGCCGCCGGGCCGACGCCGACCAGCGGGCCCGGGAGGCCGTCGAGCACCACCAGGCCGCCGCCGAGGCCGCGGTCGCCGACGCCTGGTGGCGTCGGTCCTGACCCGGCCCCGCCTCGGGTGCAAGCCGCTGACCTGCACCGGTGAGTTTCGCCTCGGGGCGGTGAGTTCCGCCCCGAGGTGCCGGTGAGATTCGCGCGCCCGGGCGGCCGGACCCTGGTGAGTTTCGCCCCCGTCGCCCGGTGAGTTTCGGATGTCGGCGCAGGTCAGCGGCTGGTTGGAGCGGAATCGGGGATGGGCCGTCCGGGTGGTTGCGGGGTTCGGCACCGCGGCGCGGTGGGCAGAGCCTCCGGCATGACGACACCCATGACCAGGCGCCGCCGTCGCCGCCGTCCGGCCTCGCCCACCGTGCCCGCTCCCGCCGTCCCGGTCCGCGTCGTGAGGCCGCCGGCCCCGGCCCGGCCGCGCGGCGGCGGGTGCTGCCGGACCTGGTCCAGCGAACACCTCGCCCAAGGCGGCCTGGTCGTCCGCACGACCTGGCACGAACCCGCCTGCCCGACGTGGGCCCGGCGCTGAGCGCCGACGGCGGGGAGGGTCGCCGGATGCACGACCAGCCTGCCGAACCCGACTCCACGGACCCCGTCGCTGCGGCCGGCGACCGCCGGGCGTTGTGGGACCGGACGGTCGCGGCTCTCGCGGCCGCGGGCATCGACGTCGTCCAGGCCGGGGACGGCCGCCCCGGCGCGGTGCTGGAGCTCGGCCCGCGCGGCCTCGCGGTCGCGGTCCGCTGGCAGTTCACCGACCAGCACCCGCTGCCCAGCGGTGTCCTCGCCGTCAACGTCTGCCGCACCCCGGGCGGCGACCCGCCCAGCGCCCGCTTCGTGCAGAACCTCGTCCTCGAATCGCATCTCGCCGGTGCCGGGCTGGGCACCGCGTACGCCGACGAGCACCTGGTCGTCCTGGACCCCGACGTGGTCCTCCCGGGAGCGTCCGGCCGCCGGCCTTGATGGCGCCACGGAGCCGCGCTCCGCACCTTGATGGTCCGCCAAGGTATCCGTCCGATACCTTGGCAGCCATGTCACGGCGAGATAACGCGCCAGGTCAAAGCATTGGTGAGAGCGGAATCGGTCACCTTGATGCCCGCCCCGCGCCCTCCGGTTCGTTCTGCGCAGGTAGAACGAAGCGATCAACCCTGTGATGACATCGCGCACCTTGATGGCCCGGCGGCCGGCCCGGTCAGGGCACCTTGATGCCCGCCCCAGCAGTCCGGGGCGGGCCATCAAGGAATGAGTGGCGGTGCCGGTCAGGGCCTGGTGCCGGTCAGCTCCCACCAGGGGGCGGGCCCGTCGTCCAGGTCGGCGATCGACCACCAGAGGTCGGCACCCGCGCCATCGGCTTCCAGATCCTCCAGCTCGGCGACGCCGGCCGCCACGGTGCGCAGCATCCTGGCGACGTACGGGGTGCGGGTGGCGATCTCCAGGTCGTTCGCCCGGTTGGCGAAGCCGGCCTGGCCGGTGCCGGTGAGGACGAACAGCAGCCGCGGGAAGACGACGTAGTGCTGCTGCCGGGCCGGGAGCACGCCCTGGGCGTGGGAGGTGCGCCGCAGGTGCGCCGGGATGGGGTGGTGGTCGTGGAAGCGGGCGTAGCCGATCAGCTTCGACGCCGGTTTCTCGCTGGCCATGGTGCCACGGTCGACCTCGACGAACGCCCGGTGCGGCGTGCGCCCGTCGGCGGCGGTGCGGCCGTAGTGGAGCAGGCCGTCGGGGATGACTGCCCCGGCCGGGCCTTCGCCGTAGCGGTGGTAGACCTCCGGCAGGAAGTCCAGCGGCGCGCACTCGTCTTCCGCCGCCCGGGCGCCGGCCACGAAGGCGACGTGGGTGCGGACGACGGCCAGGATGCGACCGAGCCGCAGCCGCGCCGCGCTCTTGTCGCCGGGCGGCGGCGGCGAGGCGACGCCCTCCAGCTCGGGGAACGTTGCGGCGATCCGGGCGGCGTGCCCGGTCGGGAACCAGGCCCGCGGCCTCCCGGCCTGCGGCAGCACGACGTCCTCGACCAGGCCCTCGTCCTTGAGCCGGCGAAGACGCCGGCGCATCTGCTCCGGCCCGGCCTCGGGGGTGTGCAGGACGCGCAGCTGCTCGGCGGTGGCCATCCGGAACTGGGACAGCGCGGCGACCACGGCGTGGTCGATCTCGGGCGGCATCGCCATCACGGGCTCCTCGAAGTCGGCGCCCGCCGCCCTGGTGGCAGCGGGCATCGGGATGGAAGCCCGCGCCTCTCACCGGATTTCTCACCACCGGCGGCCCTTGCGGTCACGATCCGACAACGGGTGTTCTAACCGGTCCGGCAACCGGTGGTGAGAACGGGTGCGCCAACCGGTGGCCGCCTCTTCCGGCCGCCGGGCTCGGAATCTGGGCAACTGTGCAGGTCAGGGGCAGTGGTGAGTGGCTGTCGAGGTGGAACTCACCACCTCGACAACCCTCTTCTCCTTTCTTCCCTTTGTCTTTGTTTTTGGTTTTTGGTCTGTGGTTGCGGTTGTCGGTTCGGGTTCGGTACCTGCGGTGGGCTGTTCTTCTTCCCGGCGTCCGGCTGGTGCCGGCCGCGTGGGTGGGGCGGGCTCGGCGGCTCGTCCCCGGGCACGGGCGTGCGCGGGCGGCCTGGGCCCTTCCTGGCCCGCCGCGTTCGGTGCTGCGTGTTCGTGTTCGCGTGCGGCCCGTGGTTGGTGCGCTCGGGTCGTCCGGCCCGTTGACTCACTGCGGCGGATTGCGCCTCAACTTGCGGCGCTCCCAACGATTCGGATGGCGGACAACCACGCCCGCCGGGCCACCGGTGCCGCTGAGACGAATAAGCGGTGTACCCGAGAGCCGGTCGGAGGTGGTCAGGTCTTTCAGCCCACCGAGGCCGGGATCCACCCCACCGGTCTCCGCAGCCCAGCCATCAGGGATGACGACGGTAACGCCGGCCATCTGGCCATGGACTTCCACCTCGACGGCCGACAGTCGGCAGTCGGTCCGGGTGAAGTCAAGCTTGGCGCCGCCCAGGCCGCCATACGCGATTATGCGTGCGGGCACCTGCCAGCGCCCGATACGGGAAACACCGTTAAGGCCCCCCTTGAGCACCAGCGGACGTCCCGGATCCACAGGAACCACGGGCGGCAGGTCGCCAGTGAGCGACGCCAGGTCGGCGTGAGTCTTGGCGATCAGCGCCTGTTCCAGCCTCGCATCCAGCTCGTGGAGGTCGAGGCGCCCCTCGGCTGCTGCCTCCTGTAGACGCTCAACCACCGCATCGCGCTCGGCATGAGAGGCCCGCACATCACCTGGGCGGACCGGTTCCGGTAGATCAGCAGTCATATGGCTGATGATACGAAGAGGCCGGTGCGGGGCCTGGGCTGTCGGGTATGTGGCCTCAGTGGAACTGAAACGCGGTGAGGTCGCTGGTGGCTTCTGACCTGCTTTGTTTCACGAGTTGAGAGAGCGTATAGGCGTACCGCAAGAGGGCGCTGGTCTGGGCATTTAAGGGACGGTGTGTCAGGGGGCACCTCGTGTGTGGCGTCCGACCTGGAGTGTTTCAAGAGCTGCAACCGCGTTCCGAAGCCAATGAGAACGCTGTAGGGAGCTCTGGTTGTTGGGTTACCGGTCAGCCTGCCGGCCGGGGGAGACGGGCGTCGCAGCGGCGCTGCAGGCAGCCCTCGCCCAGTACCCGGCCCGCCCTGACGACGACCAGGCCGTCGACGAGGACGAGTCGGACGGCCGGGAGCACGGCCTGCTCGGGGACGTCCGTACCCGGGTCCGTCGGCGGGCGGCCGGGCTCACCCTGGACACCATCGACCGGGCCGCGGTCGTCCTCCAGGAGTGGCAGCGCATCCGCGGCGAGGGCGGTGGGCTCGATCCAGCCGAGCTTGCGCATCCAGCCGAAGTCGACTCTACCGATCACTGCAGAGTTCGCATCGCTTCTGACGTGTGAGAACACGTCGCGTAGACGGCGAAGTGCGCTAGTCGCGTGCCGCATGGAAGACACCTCCCAGCTGCGTCAGGCCGTCCTTACCTGGCTCGAGCAGGCATGCAACCTGCCCTCCGCACCCCAGCCCATCACAGATGTGGCGCTTGCGGTGCTGCCGGAATGGGAGGCCCTGAGCAATGCGGTGGTCAGGGCGGCACCGATATCGGATCACCGTGACCTCTACGGCAAGGGCGACGGCGGCAGGCGTCTGTCCGTGATGACCCGTCACCATCCCACGGTGACGGAACCCGGAGGTCACCACAAGCCGCCCCGCTGTGTGGGGTGGTGGCCCGGTCCCGCCTCGTCCCGTTCGGCCTGCCCGCTCCCGCCTGGCCCCCGTCTGCCCGGCTCGGCTGCGCCTGCCCGTCCCGGCCTGTCCGTGCTGCGCCGGGCCCGGGCCGGTGGTTGCGTTACCGGCTGCTGGTGACGCAACCCTGCTCCGGCTGTCTGGAGGCCCGGCCGGGCTGCCGCTGTGGGTGTTCCCGGGGGTGTTCGCCTGGCCGTCCGGAGCCCTCCGGGGGCCGTCTCGGGGCGGTCCGGGTAATCCCGCGAAGTGACGGACCGCCCAAAAGGCCGCCGTATTCCGCTCACGAATGCGGCCGGTATTTCCTTCGGGTAAGGCCCGGTCTGGCGGGTGCCGGGATTTCTGGTGACAGCCTGCCGGGATTCTCGGTCGCGGTTTCGGCGGGTGGCAGCCGCCCCGGCCCCGGCGGGTGGGCTGTCAAGCCAGGGCGCCCGGCGTGGTCCTCTCAGCGTCGCCGACCCGTTGGAGCAGTTGGGACGTGAGCAGGTCCTGATACGGCTTGAACTGGAACTGCAGCGGTGGAGCCATGTCGCCGAAGGACTCGCCGAACGCGTGCGGTGACCGTGCCAGTCCCAGCAGCACCCGGTCCGCCGTGTCGTCGCCGGCCGGGTGCGGGCCTGAGCCGGCGGCTTCGGGCGCGCTGATGGCGGTGGGGGCGCTCCCGGGCTGCAAGCGCTCCTCGGCTCGGGCGCCGGCAACCATGGCCCGGTCGGCGACCCCGATGGCTCCGACGCCGACTGCCTGCTCACCGTGAACTGGGACAGCACGGTCGACTGGTCGTACGTCCGGGACCGCGAATCCGACCCCGGCGTCTACCCGCCGATGAAACTGGACGTCCCCGCCGCCTCCGACCCGGTCGGCCTGGCCTGCGCCCTCGAGTACGGATGGCGAGACCGCCGGCCGGATGCCCCACCCGGCCCACTGGGAGGGCGCCGAGCGCCTCGACGAAGCCGTTCGGGCCTGGCGGAACGAGCACTGGACACCAGCGGGGCGGACGCCAGCCGCCGGTGCCCGCCCCGCCCCGCCGCGACGTGAGGTCCTCGATGCGGGCGGTGCCGGCCGGGACGAGCGTCTCGGTGGCCGGCCGGGTCCTGCGGCGGCTTCGCGCCCTGCCCAGCTGCCGCCGTGCCGGTCAGGGGGGCGGCAGCTGTGGCGACGTCCGGTGGTGCCGTTCCCGCGTCGGCCGGGTGTGGTGGCGGTCTCAATGGCGGGCGATCGGTGGTGACTCGGCGTGGTGGGTGGTGGGCCGGTCGGTGATGGTGCCGGGGCCGGGGCGGTGAGTGCGCTCACACGCGGATGCGATGAACGACGACGGCTAGCAGTCCGTTTTGCACCACTTCGCAAGGGGGCTGGGGGGTGTTTGTGCAGGCCGGGAGGGGTGGCGCGCTCCGGACAGGCCCTTCCTTCGAATCGGATCCGGCCTCTTCGCTACGACCGCGGGTCGTAGCGAAGGGGCCTTGGCGAGCGCCGATCCAGTCTGGCAACTTGGCATTCGTCGCCAGCCACACCGGCTCCTGTCCCGCCGGTGAACGGCTTACCGCCGAGTCACGCCCTGCGACCGTTCGGCCCCTGTCCGGCCATGGTCGAGGCGGGGCGTGACACCGGCCCAACCCGATTGAGGTCTTGCTCTTCATGCCCGCTTTCAAGCTCCGTATGCGTACCTCTGCCGTGATTCTTGCCGGTGCCGCCGGTGTGACCGCCCTGGGTGCCGCCGTGGTCCCCACCGTCGCCTCGGCCGCGGACGCCTCCCCGCAGGCCATCGCCGCTCAGATCGTGTCGGCGGACCAGTTGGCCTCGTTCAGCCAGATCATCTCCCACGAGTCGGGCTGGAACGTCACGGCGACCAACCCGAGCTCGGGCTCGTACGGTCTGGGCCAGGCGCTGCCGGCCTCCAAGATGGCCTCGGCTGGTGCGGACTGGAAGACCAACCCGTCCACCCAGATCAAGTGGGCGCTGGACTACATGAACACCCGCTACGGCAGCCCGAACGCCGCCTGGAGCTTCTGGCAGACCCACCACTGGTACTAAGCCGACCATTCGGCTTCCCCTCACCCCGGGGGCCGGACAGGGGCAACCGGAGTGACCCACGAGGGCCTGTGCCCGCGCATCTGCGCGGGCACAGGCCCTCGTGCCGTTTCCCGGCCGTCCGAAACACCCCGATCGGCAGCAGCGTACCCACGCCGGTGCCCGGCAGCGCACCGCCGGGCGTCGCCGGGTGCCGCGGGCGTCGTTCTGCCGGGAGAAGGCGGCCGCCAGCCTTGACGGCCGCCGTCGTCCGGGCCCTGCCGCCGCCCAGGACGACCTGCGGATCGCCGACCGGCACGCCGACACCGGTGACGAGAGCGCCGTCGTCCGGGCCGCGGTCGTCTTCCAGGAGCGGCAGCGCATCCGCGGCGAGGCCGCCACCACCATGCTCAAGTCCTACGGCCCGGACCACGACCTCGGACTCCAGCGCGCCCAGTGCGCAGAGCACCACCGCCAGGACGTTGCCGACCGCGCTCGCGAGGCCGCCCGCCAGGCCCGGCAGGGCGCCGATGTTGCGCACCGCCGCTTCGCCGGGCCCGCCGCCGACCCGCTCTACACCGCTCTCGCCCGCGTGGGCCTCCACATCCTCACCGACCGCGACCACCGGGCCATCCGGGACCTCACCCGCCACCTCGACCCCGTCACGCTGCGCCAGGTGGCCGACTGGCTGGAGCGCACCCGCGCCGCGGCCCTCGCCCTGCGCGGTGACCAGGTCCCGCCCGCCCGGCCTGTGGTACGCCGCAGCCGCTTCTGACCTCTGCGCCTGGCTGATCAGTAGCCAGGCGCACTGCGCGCAGGCCCCGGACAGAAGTCCGGGGCCTGCGCTGTTGCGAGCTGGGCCGATTGCCGGACCTGGTGCAAGCAGGTGGCGACCGGCCAGAGCCCGCCGCAGCCGGGCGAAGTCGCCGGGACCCTGATTGATCCCTCCGTACAGCGCACCGTGCCCGTGCCGGTGCTCGGGCGCCAGCGCCAGCCTGACCAGGGTCTTGGCCGGGCCGTCCGTGCACAGCAGCGCGTCGGCGAGTTCGAACAATGCGTCGCCTCGGACGATCAGACAGCTGTAGAACTCACCCCGAAAGGAGGAACACCCGTATGGGTGCTCAAATGCGATACAACGTTTATTTCGGACCATAAGCGACAAGCTCAGCCACGTGAAGCGGTGCCGCCGTCGGTCTGCGCGGGGGCAGGCTGGTTCGGGCATGAGAGCGAGGCTTCGGACGCCATCACACGGGCTGTTGCGGTCGGCCCCCCTGACTGGGGCCTGGGGATAGGCCGGCTCCGCCCGAGGCGTTCGTGGGCGCCGGCGAAGTGTCCGGCGACGGCTGCCGAGACGGTCGAGAGGTCCAGGGCCAGGGCGAAGCCAGCGACGATCTCGGCGAGCCGGTGCGCGCTGCCCCGGCCGGTGCAGCCCATCGTCTCCAGGAGTTCGCGCTGGGCGGGCAGGTGGGTGCCGCCCCCGACCGTACCGAGAGCCAGGCCGGGGAGGGTCATGCTCGCGTGGACGCCGTCCGGTGTCCGTTCGAGGATGAACTGCCCCGCCCCGGATTCGTGCACGCAGGCGATGTCCTGGCCGGTCGCGGTGAAGATCGCGGCCACGATGTTGGCGGTGTTCGCGTGGGAGCCGAGGACCCCGCTGTGGACGGCCCCGGCCGCGATGTGCTGGTAGCCGGAGACCAACTCGTCGGGGGTGGTCCGCAGGACCCGTTCGACCACGCCGACCGGCAGCCGGCAGTCGGCGGAGACCCTGATGCCCCGTCCCTCGGCCAGGGCCTGGGCGGACGCCTTCTTGTCGCCCGCCGTGTTCCCCTCGACGATGAACCTCTCAAGCCCACAGCCCCCGGCCAGGTGCGGCTGTTGCTCGATCCACTGGCACGCGCGCCAGGTGCAGGCGGTCGTCATGTTCTGCCCCGCCGCGTCACCGGTGGTGTACCGGAACCGCAGGTGGACGGCCCTGCCCAGGACCACGGGTTCGACCGAGACGAGTTCGGCGTGGTCGGAGACCTGGCGGACGACCGCACGCAGGTCGCCGAGGTGCCGGGGAACCGCCGCGGCGAAACGCGCGGCGCCCTCCAGCCGGGAGAACACGAAGACCGGTGCGCGCGTCATCGCCTGGGCCGCGACGCGGGTGGTGACCCCGCCTGCCAGGGTGGCGGCCAGGGCGCCCCGGGTCGCCGACGAGACGAGGGCGCCTTCGGTGGTCGCCATCGGGGTGTAGACCTCGCCCTGGACGTTCTGCCCAAAGAACAGCAGGGGGCCGGCCATGCCGACGGGGATCTCAACGGCGCCGATGAATCCCTCGATGTTGCCGGTCAGCCTGCCGGCGTCGAGTCGTGTGTGCTGCAAGGAGCTCAGCGTCAGGCCGGTGACGGAGCGGAGCCAGTCGAGTCGTTGGAGGCGCGCGGATTCCGTGTAGACGCCCCGGGCGGGGACGTACCGTCGAGTGGAGCGGCCTTGGAGAGGCCGGCCCGTACTTTCTCCGGAACTCATGACGCAACCTTCCCTGGGCGGTTGGCCAGGTGACCGGCGGGTGCTGACACGGCCGTCTTCCGTGTCTCCCCACATGCTGGCGGCAGCCCGAGTATCCCGTTCCACGGCTCAGGCGCACGGAGCGATTGCGCATAACTCACCCCTTCGAGTGTGGCCGTGGCCCCTGTCGGGCCGTCAGCCGATTTGGCCCCGCCAGGACCGGCCCCCGTTGCACGGTGGATCGAAAACAGGTACTGACCTTGGCATTTAACCTCTGGCATCGGCCGTTGAGCTGAAGGACTGGGCGGGCACCCGTTGGCGGTCGGCACTTCCGAGCTCGTGTCAGCCGTCCTGCGCTTCCTGCTCGGCGGCTTCGGCCCTTGAGAGTCGCCACCGCATGGTCTGCGCCTGACTGCGGACCGTCTCTTGGAGTTCCGCTGACAAGCCGGGGCGTTCCGCGGCGGCTTCGGCAGCTTCGGTCCAGGCGCGCGGGACTTCGACGGGGCGCTGGTGCCCGCAGTCGACCTCGTTGCCCGAGTGGTCGTAGACGGTGGGCTGGTAGCCGATGTTCGCCCACACGCTGGCTCCTTGGTCGTGGAAGACGACCTCGAATGGCGCTTCGTCGGGATCCGTGTCCTTCGGGGTGTCCGTGACGATCGTGAACTTCTCGTTGGGCTTCATCCAGTAGTCCTCGCCCCACGGTTCGACCCATATCCCAAGAGTCTTCTCGGTGTCGTTGCTCAGTCTGATCTTCGGCATGGCCGCAGCGTAGGCCACCCTGCTCGGGCTGTGGCGCGGGCCGACGTGGCCTATCCGGTTCGCCGGGGTTTGGTGCCCTTCTTGTGGTGGCGGGGTCTGGTGTACGCCTCGCCGCCGGCGAGGACCCGCCCCACGTCGTGACGGGTCGCCGAGTCCTCGGCGGGCAGTCGTAGGCACCGGCCGAGTTCGAGCTGGGTCTTGAAGAAGTTGGTCTTAAGCCAGTCGATCGAGGTGTCCGGCAGTGCTCCGGTTCTGAGCTCCTCGGCGGCCGGCCCGGCGATCGTCGCTCCGGGTCCGAGGACGGCGCGGTGGTCACGGAGCACTTCCTGGGCGCTGACCTGTGCGTAGACGAGGGCCATGCTCACGGAGGTGTGTCCGAGTACCTTCATGATGGTGTGCAGCTTCGCCCCGCGTTCAGCAAGCTGGGTTCCGACCGTGTGCCGGAACCGGTGAGCCGAGACGGTGCCGCGACCAGTACCGCCGCGACCGCCCGGGCGGACCAGCCCGACTGCTTTGCAGGCACCCTGGATCGGGGTCTCGAACAGGTAGTAGGTCGACAGCAGCTTGCCGTGGCTCATGAACAGGTAGCGGATCTCCTCGCCGGTGCGCTCGTCGGTGAAGGGCCGCTCAGGTGCGTTCTCCCGCAGGTCGATGACGGTCTGCAGGGCAGCGGCTGCGTCCTCGTGCAGCGGGACGACCCGCTCGCGATAGGTCTTGCGGCCGGACAGCCGAAGCCGCGGGGTGCCGTCGGGGTAGCGGTCCAGGCAGTCGATCGGCAGGCGCTGGATCTCGGTGCGGCGGGCCCCGGACCAGCGGGCCACCAGCAAGGGCGGCGCGCTGGAACGGGCAGGTCAGCGCCTCGATGGCCGGCATCAGCTTGTCGAGTTCGTGGTCGGAGATGAAGCGGGGCACCTTCTGGGGGTACTTGGGGGCATCGCCCGCACCGATCAGGGTGTGGCCGGGAACGTCGGCGTACTGCCAGACGGCGGTGTCCCGGAAGAACTGGGAGAGCCCGGAGATCCGCTGGATCCGCGACATCACGCCCAGCGGCTTGCCGGTCCGCTCCGCAGGAGCCTGGGCGATGTGGCCTATCCAGTCGAGGCAGTGTTCCCGGGTGACGTCGGCGAAGGCGGTGATCTCGGGATGGTTCTCGCCGAGCCATACGCCGAACACCCGCACCGCGAGCTCCAGCTTGTCCACCGTCGACGGAGCATCGGTCAGCTCGCGTGCCGCCAGCCACTTCTGGGCGACCGCCAGCATGCACAGCGGCAGCTCCATCGGCGGCTTCCATGACGGCATCAGCTTGCGCGGCTGGGCGGCCACCTGGCCGCGACGGAACAGCACGACCTGCAGCTGGTGCAGATGCGTCATCCACTGCTTGGAGGCATTGTCGCGGTAGCTCTGCGCGGAGGGGTACCGTCCCGGCGGGGATGCCCCGCACGATGCCGCGGGGGCGGCTGCTGATCACGTACGGGACATCCCAGCTGGGCGGCGACCGGAACCATCAATGCGACGCCACCGCCGTGTGGACGTCGTCCGCAGGTACGCGGGCCTACGCCCTCCTCGATGGCGTCGGCGACACCCCGGCCGTCCGCACCTGGACCCCGGCCGCCGCCCGCCGCCTGGCCCGCGCCGCGGTCCTGCACGCGGACGCGGAAGCCGGCCTGCGCGCCGAGTACGACCACTACGCCGCAGAGCCCGCCCGGACCGCCGACCACGACCTTCCCACCGCCGCGGCCGTCGTCGTGGTGCACATCCCCGGCGGCCTGCTGTCGGTCGCCTGGTCCGGAGACGCACGCGCCTACCTCCTCCTGGACGGACACCTGCGCCTGCTCACCGAAGACCACAACGCACGCCGGGCCTACGGCACCGACCGGAACCTGATCACCGCCTGCCTCGGAGGAGACCAGAACGACCGCCAGACCGAAGAGGTCTGGGGCCACCCCGCCGTCGAAGTCGTCCGCGGACCGGCCTGGCCGGGCCGGCTGCTGCTCGCCTGATGACGGGCGTGTGGATGGAGCCCTGCCCGGCCTGCGATGCCCGCCGTCCCGCAGCCTCCGCTTTCATCCGCTGGCACCGAGACCCCGACCGTGATCCGGAGGGGCTGCCGCAGTTGTTCGGGGAGCGGTATGCACAACCCGGGGTGCGTGGTGGGGTCAGCCTCTGCCGGTGCCGGGCCGTGCGGTCCAGTCGCCGACCGCCTGGTTCACGGTGGAGAACCGCGCACCGTGTTCCTTGGCCCGGCGGATGATCCGTTCCAGGATGCGGATGCGCCCGGCGCGGCCGATGGACTGGGGGTGGAAGGTCTGGGTGAAGACCCCGTGCGGAACCTCCTCCACCATGAAGTCGAGATCCGCCAGCCAGCGGTTGGCCAGCCCCTCGACGTCGGTGGAGGCGGGCATCAACATCGGCGGGGCGAGGGCGAACTCCATGAAGGGGAAGTCGTCGAGGGTCCACGAGACGGGCACCTCGACCAGGTCCAGCTCGCGCCCGAACTCGACGGCCCGGTCACGGTGGATGATGTCGCCGGTACGGCAGCGGTACAGCTCGAAGTCGTGCCCCATCATGCTGCTGTCGTACGTGAACCCGAAGTCCGACAGCAGCCGTGTGGAGTTCGGGGAGAGATCGAACGCGGGCGACCGGTAGCCGGCCGGGCGGACTCCGAGAACCCGGTCGAGAGCGTCGAGTCCACGCTCCAGCACTTCGGACTCGGCGGCTTCGTCCAGGCTGGTCGGCCCCTCATGGGCGTAGCCGTGGTGGCCGATCTCATGGCCGGCGTCGCGAATGCGCTTGCACACGTCCGGGTAGGTGTCGACGTCCAGGCCGGGGATGTACCAGGTGGACGTGACTCCTTCACGCTCCAGCAGATCGAGGATGCGCGGGGTCGCGACGTTCGCCGCGAACTCGCCGCGCGACACATACGTCGGGGTGGACAGGCCCATAGTGCCCAGCCAGACGGAGATGGCGTCGAAGTCGAAGGTCAGGCATACGGTCGGTTTGGACATGGGTCCTCGTCTCCTTGATCGGGATGGTCGGTGGCCGAACGCGGACTCAGTGGGAGGGCCAGGCCCGGTAGCGCTCCGCGCGCCGGCGGCGGTCCGCGAAGGTCGTCGCGGCGCCCGTCTTCCGGTTCTCGGCGAGCCGCTGGAGATCGACATCGGCGACGGCGACCGCGTCGACGTTGGCGGCGGTCTCGGCCAGAACCCCGTTGTCGGGCCAGCCCGCGTCGCACGGGCCCAGGACCGCGCTGCGCGCCCAGGCCCCGGGCCAGGGCCCGCGTGCGGGACCGGCGACACCGGAGTGCACGGTGTAGATCTGGTTCTCGACGGCGCGGGCGGCGGCGCAGTGACGGACGCGCCAGAACCCGGCCTCGGTGATGGTGAGCGAGGGGACGAGGACGATCTGCACACCCTGCTCGGTGAGCGACGCGGAGCACTCCGGGATCTCGGCCTCGTAACAGATATTCACGCCGACGACGCCGAAGGGAAGTTCCACGACCGCCATACCGTCTCCCTCGCCGATACCGAGGGAATTTTCGAGTGGGAAGAGGTGGGTTTTGGCGTGCTCGTGCAGCAGCGCTCCGTCCGGCCCGAAAAGAGGAGCGACGTTGAGCAGGCCGCCATCCCCGGTACGGACCAGATGTGAACCGGCGAGGATGTACTGTCCGCGCTTCGCGGCCTCGCGGGCCATGAGTTCCCGGTACCGGTCGGTGAACCGTACGGTCTCGACCACAGGCTCCAGATCCACAGCGTCGCGCCAGCCGGGAACGGCCGTCATGAGTTCGAAGGTGACCAGTTCGGGCAGCACGACGAGGTCGGCGCCGACCGCTTGGTCGAGCAGATCCCGAAGATGTGCGGCGAACTCCTCGAAATCCGCGACTTCACGGAACGCTGAAGTGCAGCTGGCGATTCTGGGCATCAGGGTCTCCCTCGAGTCCGGTCGATGCCCGCATGCTGTCAGCGAAATCGTCAGAATTCGTCGGTCAAATGACCGACAAGCGGACAACACAGCCCCCGGTTACGATGCCCTGATGAGCACGTATCCGCCCCGTTTTTCCACGGTGATCGCCATGGTGTCCCGCGCGGGTGAGATCCGGGAGCGCCATCGCGGCGAAATCACCGTGCACGCCGGCCTTTCCCGCTATCTGCGCACGGCGGCTCGCATCGGGCTGCCCGCCCCTGTGTGTTTCGCCTGGGACACCGGCCCCGACCCGGTCGTACTCCCCAAGGAGCCCGACACGGGCCATCCCCAGATCCTGCGCGTCCATATCGCACCCGCCGGGCGTCCGTCCGGGGGCTGTCACGTCGAGGTCCGGCTGTTCGCGCCGGAGGAACGTTCCGGACTCACCGGGCGTGAGCTCCAGGTGCTGACCCTGGTCGCCTGCGGACTGACGAACCCCGACATCGCCACCCGCCTGACAGTTTCCCGGCGCACGGCCGCCACCCACGTTGAGCGGCTTCTGCACAAGCTGGGAGTCACCAGCCGCGCCGCGGCGACAGCGATCGCGCTGGACCGTGACCTGTTCACCCTCCCGGTACGGGGCGAGCTGGCGGGCCTCCCGTCGCTCGGCCCGCTGAGGCTGGAGGCGGCGGTACGCGACAACCCCGGGAGCCCGTCCACCCCCGACGCTCCACGACGGCGCGTCACCCGCCCGCGACCCCTGTTGATCGGCGCCGTCTATCCCTCCGCCGGGGACTGGCTCGGTGACGGCCTCAAGATGGAACAGGGCACCAGACTCGCCGTGGACGAGATCAACGAACGCGGCGGTGTAGCCGGCCGCAGGATCGAGCACATCCCGCTCCGGGTCAACATCCAGGACGGCCGGGCGATACAGCACGCGATCGAACGACTCGTCGGCGAGGACGTCGACGCGATCACCACGGGATACACGCTCCAGCGTTCCCGCGATTCACTCAGCGCGCAGTTCCTCCCCGCGGCCTCCGCGGGCTCTCCCCTACTGCACCATTCGACGTCGGCGAGCGCCGCCGATCTCATCGCCGAAGAGACCGACACGTTCAGCAACGTCTTCCAGGTGTGCGGCCGGGAGAGTGTCTACGGAACCGGCTTCGTCCGTATGCTCACCACGCTGCGCGACTCAGGAGCGTGGCGCCCCGCCTCGAACAGACTTCAGGTCTTCGACGCCGACGACACCGATATGACCACGTTCACCCCGTCCGCGATGGAAGCGGCCGAACGAGCCGGATGGCGGCCGGCCGTCGAACACATCAATTCCTTCGCGCCTGACTGGACCACCGTCATCAGCCAGATCCGCGACCTGGACCCCGCCGCCGTCATGATCGCCCACTTCGCCACGGCCCAGATGGCGGCCTTCGTACGCGAATTCCGGCGCGATCCGTCCGACGCCCTGCTGTACGCCCTGTACTCGCCCTCGGTTCCCCAATTCCTCGACCAGGCCGACGGCCGCGCCGAGGGAATGCTCTGGGCGACCGTCAGCGGACTGTACGGCGACAACTTCGGCCATCAATTCGAGCGACGGTTCCTCCGGCGCTTCGGGAGCACACCCGGATTGTCCAGCGCGGGAATCCGCTACGACATGATCCACCTACTGGCCGCCGCATGGTCACAATGCGACTCGCCCCACGACACCGAAGAGGTCAACCGCGTCCTGCGCCGCATCGTCCATCGCGGGGTCAACGGCTCCTACCATTTCGGCTCTCCCGACCAGACCAACCTGGTCTACCCGGACCAGACGACCGACCCGTCCATCGCGCAAGCCCACCTCGTCTACCAGGTCCAGGACGGCCACCATCACATCATCGCCCCCACGCCGTACTCCACCGCGCCCTTCCGGCCGGTGGCCTGAGACCGCGACCGCCTCCGGACCGCGCCGGAGCTGCCCGGTGTGGGCCGGGGTCGGGTCGGAAGACCCGATCATGCCGCCCGCGCAACGGGACGCGTTCACCGCCGAGATGCAGGCCGCGGGCGTCGACTGGCGCCTCGTGGTCTACGGCGGAGCCTTGCACGCCTTCCACTACCCGCCGGTCGACCACACCGTGCTCCCCGGCGTCGGCCACCACCCACGGCACGCGCAGCGGGCCTGGCGCGACGTCGTCGACCTGCTCGCCGAGTGCCTGCCCGTGACGGAGTGATCTGGTCAGCAACCGCGATTCCGGGCCGCGAACCAGGCCGGTCGACTCGGGGGCTTCTTCGTGCAGCAGGTCGGTGCCGTCGATACGGCTGCCCAGCAGGCGGACCCAGCCCAACAGGAAGCCGTTGATGCTCTGGTGGGTCCGGTGCTTGGCGCCGCAGGCACGCTCGCGGTCGAAGGCCAGGAAGCGGAGGTAAGTGGCGAAGTCCGCTCGGGATTCCACCTGCTGCCAGGAGTCGATGTTTCGGGATGCGGGCACATCGAGAGACTACGAGGCCGCTGGCCTGCGTTGGGACGGACCGGATCAACTGAGACGACACCCGGCATCCAGGCTTCCGGGACCAGATAGCCTGAGATTTTCGGCGTCCGGGCGTCTCAAGTGATCTGGTCGCCGCAGGTCACAGCCCTACTCGCAGAGCAGACCATTTGAGACGGGACACCCCCTGTCGCGAGGGGTGCTGTCGTGCGCTGTGACCTGGGCGGACGCCTGCTTTCCCCGTGTGTGGTCGGGGCGCTGAACACCTCGTCCATGGCGGCGCAGAAACCGCTCATATTGCGGTGCTCGACCATGACGCCCTTGGGGCGGCCGGTGGAACCGGACGTGTAGATCACGTACGCGAGGTCGGCGGGGCCGGCCGCCGGGTGCGGCGGGCCGGACGGGTGGCCGGTGAGGTCGAGTCGGTCCACCTCAAGGACCTCGGTGCATTCCGGGACATCCGGCGGCCGGGCCGAGGTGGACCGGACGAGCACGAACGCGGCCGAGGCGTCGCCGAGGATGTACGCGGTGCGCTCTGTAGGGGCGCCTGGGTCGAGCGGCAGATACGCGCCGCCCGCCTTGAGCACCGCCAGCAGGGAGATCACCAGCTCCGGAGAGCGGAGGAGGTACAGCCCGACCAGGGTCCCCGGTCCCACCCCTCGTCGGCGCAGCGCGCGGGGGAGAGCAGCGGCAGCCGGTCCACCGGGGTGTCCGGGGCGGCGACCGCCACCCGCAGCACGGTCCGCCACTCGTCGAGGAGGCGTTCCGCGGTGTCCCGGGCGTAGAGGTCGGTGGCGTACTCCAGTCCCGCGCGTAGGCCGTCCGGGCAGTCCTCGGTCAGGGCGCCCGTCGACAGTCCGGGCAGCGCGAACCCCTCGGTGGGGGTGTTCTGGAGGATGAACATGTGCTGGAAGAGGGGGCTGTGACTGAGCGACCTCTCCGGTTGCAGCACTTCCACCAGCTGTTCGAACGGCATCTCCTCGTGGGCGAATCCGTCCATGGTCACGGTCCGCACCCGGTCGGTCAGCTCCCGGAAACTGGGGGAGCCCGCGGTGCTCACCCGCAGCACCAGGGTGTTGGCGAAGAAGCCGATCAACGGCTCCATCTCCAGGGCGGGCCGTCCGGCGACGGGCGTCCCGATCGTCAGGTCCTCGGTGCCGGAGCGGCGCGACAGCACAACGATCCAGGCGGCCAGCAGCACCATGAACAGCGTCGCCCCGGACTCACGGGCGAGTGCGTGGACATCGCCCAGGAGCTCCCGGTCGAGATGGCAGTGCTCGACCGCCCCGCGGTAGGACTGGGTCGGCGGCCGGGGCCGGTCGGTGGGCAGTTCCAGCCGGGCCGGCGCGCCCGCGAGCCGGTCGCGCCAGTAATCGACGGTGTCCTGGAGCTTCCCGGAGGCGAGCCGGGCGTGCTGCCAGTCCGCGTACTGGACGGGGAGTTCGGGGAGCGTGCCGGGGGTCGCGCCGGTGCGTGCGCCGTAGAGGGTGAACAGTTCCCGGAAGATCACCCTCTACGGCGCACGCACCGGCTCGACCTGGAGCACCTCCCCGAAGGCCTTGGCGACCGACTTCTCGGTGTCGGTCGTCGGCTCGGTGTAGCAGGCACCCTCGGGCCTTTGATACGGGCCGGGTTCGGGAAGCCGCTTGCGTTCGACCTTGCCGGCGTTGGAGAGCGGCAGCGCGTCGAGTGGGACGAAGACCTGGGGGGTCATGTGCTCGGGCAAGGTGCGCCGGCAGTGCCGGCGCAGGGTCCCGGCGTCCACCGTGGCCCCCGGCTGCGGGACCACCCAGGCGATCAGCTGCTGTTCGGCGCCGTCGGTGCCGTGCAGGTCCACGACGGCCTCGCGAACGGAGGGGTGGGCCATCACCCGGTTCTCGATCTCGCCGAGTTCGACCCGGAAGCCGCGCACCTTGACCTGCCGGTCGATGCGGCCCAGGTACTCGATCTCCCCGTCGGCCCGGAAGCGAGCAAGGTCCCCGGTGCGGTACACGCGCTCGCCCGGCGCCCCGTGGAACGGGTCATGCACGAAGCTCGCCTCGGTCAGCTTCGGCTGGTTCAGATAGCCCCTGGCGAGGCAGGGGCCGGCGACGTGCACTTCGCCGGGCACCCCTGCGGGGACCGGGGTACCCAGGGCGTCCAGCAGATAGATCCGGACGTTGTCGATGGGCGTCCCACCGGCGGCAGCGCGGGCCAGCCGGTGACCGGGCCGGTGAGTGTGAGAGCCGTGACGACATGCGCCTCGGTCGGTCCGTAGTGGTTGTGCAGAACCGCCGGGACATGGGTGAACAGCGCGGTCAGCTGCGGGGTCACCCGTAGCTGTTCTCCGGCCACGAAGACATCCCGCAGTGTCATGGGCCACTGCTCGCGGGCCGTGGCCACCTCCGCCAGCTGCTGGAACACCACATAGGGCAGGAACAGTCGGGTGATCCGCTTCTCGATGACGTGCCGCAGCAGCGCGTCCGCGTCCCGGCGGACATCCTCCGGTACGAGTACGAGCGTGCCCCCCCACCGCCCAGGTGGCGAAGCTCTCCTGAAGGCAGATGTCGAAGGTGAGCGGTGCGAACTGCAGGGTGCGGTCGTCCGCCTCGAAGGGGGTGCGCCGGGTCTGCCAGGCGATCATGTTGGACAGGCCCTCATGGCGCATGGCCACGCCCTTCGGGCGCCCGGTCGAGCCCGAGGTGTAGATGACGTAGGCGAGGTCGTCCGGCGCCGGTTCGGTCTCCGGCGGGGCGTCGCTCTCACGCACCGTTGCCAAGTAGAGGAATTGGCCGTCACCGACCGGGAGACAGGTGATGTCCCCGACGTAGCGGGTGTTCGGCTGATCGGCGGTGAAGTCGCGTCCCAGCAGGTCCGGAACCGGCACCGCCGAGGGCTTGGGGAGGCGTTGTCAGGTTGAGTGAGTCTTCGGCGGTGTGATCCGGTTCGGGGCGTGTCTGGCCGCGGTGGTGGTGTCTGGTTCAGGCCGTGGTGGGCAGGGCGGTGGTTCCGGTGATCTGGTCCCAGACGGCTGGCCGGACATCAGGTCGTCGGCAGCGACCTGAGCCCAGTCGCCGCCGCGCGCGCTGCCGTCGAGGCGGCGGCCCGAGGCGGCAGGCCTCCAGCGGCTGCGGCCGACATGCGCCGACTGCCGTTCGGTGACAAGGTCTTCGACGTCCTGCTCTGCTCGGACAACTCACTCCCGCACTTGCTCTCCGGGCAAGATCTCCGGGCGGCACTCCTCGGCATGAGACGGGTGCTCCGAGACGACGGACTGTTGATGATCACTATCCGGGCCTATGACGAGGCGCGCCAGACCAAACCCACGGCGACACCTCCCCGTGAAGCACTGGCTGCGGCCGCCATCGGCCGCTTGCCGTTGATCGAAGCGCGCATGCTCGCCTGGCTGGCCTGCCAGGCCGCCGCCGCGCAGCAGGCGACCGTACGGCAGCTTGCCGGACTTCCGGGCCCGGCGGGTCGGCCGATCGGTGTGAAGGAGGCCGTTCAGATCACGTGCGACCTCATGGACACGGGCCTTGTCGTCGTGCCTGGCCTGACCGGTGCGGGGCTCGACCAGCCGCTGCCCGTCTTCACCGCCAGCTACCGGCGCCCGGAGACGAAGGTGGTCGAGAAGCGGGTGGAGATCGTCTCGACCCGGCATGGCACGCTGCGGATCGTCGGCACCATCGGCCTGCTCAGGATTCCGGCCGAGCTCCCGGACGATCTCCGCGGGCGGCTTCTCGCGCTCGGCGCTGAGTTCCGGCGGATCGTCACCACCGGTCCGGGCGACCTGCCGGAGGTGATCGAGCGGCACCAGCGCAAGGCCGACGCCCTGCGCGAGTGGGAGCGGCACCCGCTCGGCAACGAGCGCGTGCGCACCGAGGCCGACCGCGCCCAGTGCGCCGCCGACGCCGCCCGCCAGCAGTACGCCAACCAGCAGGCCAAGCAGCGCACGAAGAAGGCGAGGACCGGCTGACGAAGCGGCCTGGTTTCCGCCGGGCCGCGCCGACACCGGTGGCGCGATCCCGGTCACGGACAAACCGGGAGGACAAGGCCCCTGATCGGGGTATTCCGGGCGGGACAAGGTGCCTGGTCAAGGAGTGGGACAAGGGGGCCGGTCAGACGGCGGACAAGGGGGTGGTGTGCAGTGTCGGCGACACCCG
Organism: Kitasatospora sp. NPDC088548; assembly: GCF_044753005.1. Taxonomy (NCBI): domain Bacteria; kingdom Bacillati; phylum Actinomycetota; class Actinomycetes; order Kitasatosporales; family Streptomycetaceae; genus Kitasatospora; species Kitasatospora sp. NPDC088548. Next base: position 7,513 of record NZ_JBIVMI010000005.1, on the reverse strand, counting down.
GGCGCTCGCCCGGGTGCCGGGGCCGGCCACCGCTGCTGAGGCCTCGCTGCGCCGGCGGGGCGCCCGGACCCACGACCTGTGGCTGTGGCCGACCGTCTACCCGCAGACCGGCCGTGAGGGGCTGCTGCCGGTCGCGCTGGTCCTGGAGGCCGGCCGCAAGCGCCCCCGGCGACCGGGCAGCAAGCCGTTCACCGCCGAGGGCGGTCCGGGGGCGTGCGGAGGTTCGCGTCGTGCGGTCAGGCGGTGACCCGTTCGGTCCGCTCCGCCTGGAGGCCGGCGGGCCGCTCGGCGGTGGCGGAGGTGTTCTCCCGGGGTGCGGGGAGCACGGCCATGATCACGCCGGAGATCACGACGGTCGCCGCCCAGGCGAGCCCGTACCTGCCGACGGGGGTGTCGGAGAGCGGGCCGGCGAACCAGTCGCACTTGGTGAAGGCGAGCCCGATCAGCAGCGCGAGCACCCAGGACGTCATCGCCTGCCAGCAGAAGCCGCCCGCGTACCAGTACCGGCTGTTCCTGCTGGTGTCCATCAGCGCGGCGGCGTCGTAGCGCACCGCACGCGACCGGCGCCGGAACATGTCCACCGCGTAGACGCCGATCCAGGCCGAGAAGGAGACGGCGAGCAGGATCAGGAAGGTGATGAAGGAGCCCAGGAAGCTCTTGGCGACCAGCATCAGCAGCAGGCCGCCGACCAGCGAGATCACGGCGTTGATGCTGACGGCCAGGGCGCGCGGCAGCCTGACGCCCATGGTCTGCGCGGTGAAGCCGGCCGAGTACATGGAGAGGCTGTTGATCAGCAGCATGCCCACGATCGCGGTCAGTAGGTAGGGCACGGCCAGCCAGGTCGGCAGCAGGTCACCGAGGAAGGAGACCGGGTCCGCGGCCTGCGCCAGGCCAGGCGAGGCCACCGCCATCACGGCACCCATCAGCACCATCGGGACCATCACCAGGCCGGCACCGGAAACCGTCACGCCGACGATCTTCCTGCCGGAGGCGGCGTGCGGCAGGTAGCGGGCGAAGTCCGGGCCGGTGGGGACCCAGCTGATGCCACCGGCGGCGATGGTCCCGATGCCGGCGATCATCATCGCGGTGGTACCCGCGGGCTTGGCGAAGACCTCGCTCCAGTTCATGGTCGCGACCAGGTAGCCCAGCACCAGCACGCTGAAGATGCCGAAGAGGTACGTCGACCAGGTGTTGCAGACGTTCAGTGCCTTCCGGCCCATGCCGGAGACCAGGAAGGTGCAGGCGACGAAGGTGAAGAGCGTGATCACGATCAGCGCGGTGTTGCTCTTGACGCCGAAGAGCAGGTCGAGGACCGTCAGTACGGCGTAGGCACCGGTGACGGCGTTGATCGTCTCCCAGCCGAACCGGGCGATCCAGAGGATCGCGCCGGGGAAGAGGTTCCCGCGCACCCCGAAGGTGGCCCGCGAGAGGGTCGCGCCCGGTGCCCCGCCCCACTTCCCGGAGACCGACAGCACGCCGACCATGCCGAACGAGACGAGCGCGGCACACGCCGCGACGATCAGGACCTGCCAGAAGTTCAACCGGTTGAACACCACCAGGGCGGCGCCCATGGTGAGCAGCAGGACGCTGATGTTCGCCGCGATCCAGGTCGGGAAGAGCTCGCGGACTCTGCCCCCGCGCTCGTGGTCGGGGACGGGTTCGATACCGCGTGTCTCTATCGCGCCGCGGGTGTCGGCGTCGGACGGGTTGTCCATGAGGGTGGCTCCGTGCGTGTGAAGCGGAGATTAATCGGACAAATGGAATATTCATGGAACTCTTCGCGCGTAGCGCGGGAGTTGAGTCATCCTACTTTGTCCACTTCGCTTCCAGCGGGGGGCGGTGGGTTCGCTGACCTCGAAGTCAGGACGCGGCCAGGGACTCCAACCCGTCGAGGCTGTAGCTGGTCACCTTCACGAGGCCTGCCCGGCGGGCGAGGGCGAGGGCCCGGGTCCAGTAGTCCCTCGCGGCGTCGGTCCGTCCGGAGCGGGCGTGCACGGTGGCGGTCACCTGCAGCGCCACCGCGGCGGCGCTGTGGTCTCCGAGTGCTTCGGCGATGGACAGCGCCTCGGCCAGGGTCGCCAGGGCGTCCTGCCGCCGGCCGAGGGCGGCCAGGGATTCGCCCAGGCTGGTCAGTGTCGTGGGTACCAGGGAGGGCAGCTCGCGCCGGAACACCTCGGTGTACCGGCGGAGGATCCGCTCGGCCTCCTCGGCGTTCCCCGTCGCCAGGTGCAGCTTGGCCAGGGTGCACAGGGCCACCGGGTTGTCCCCGCCGTCGACGCTCCGGAAGAGGGCGATGGACTCGTGGGCGGCCGTGATGCCCTCGGTGAGCCGACCCTCCTTGAGGAAGGTCAGCGCCCTGACGAGCAGGACCATGGCCAGGCCCTCCTTGACGTCCTCCTCGGCATAGACCTCCTCCGCGGTGTTCAGGTGCGCCAGGCACCCGGCGTGGTCCCAGTTGTGGCCGGAGATCGTCGCGAGGACGACGTACAGGCGGGCCTCGGCCCGCCGTGCCCCGTGTGCCCGCGCGAGGTCCAGCGCATTTGTCACGAGGGGGCCCCAGTGGCCCTCCCACCAGTAGCTGGTCCCGTAGCCGGTGAGCAGGCCGACGATCTGCCAGGCCGGTTCGGGGCGGCCGGAGGCGCCCGCCCGGCGGACGGCTGTCCGGATCGCCGGCATCTCCTGGCGCAGCCAGGCCAGGGCGTCCGTGGGAGAGGCGAGTCGGGGCAGCGGCGCGGGGGAGGGGGCGAGCCCGTCCACCGGTTCGGTGTCGCCCCAGTAGGGGGTGCTGAGCGTGCCGGCGTGGTGGACCGCGCGGGCGTACCAGGCCAGCAGGCGGTCATGCGCGGCCGCTTGGTTCTGCGAAGGTTCCTGGGTGCGCGCCAGTTCCGCCGCGTAGCCGGCGACCAGATCGTGGAGGACGTAGGTGTGCGGGGCGGGTGACTGGATCATCTGGGCGTCGACCAGGGTGTCCAGCAGGTCGAGGGTGCGGTCGATCGGCTCGTCCAGCAGGGCCGAGGCCGCTTCGAGGGACAGCGGGAAGCCCGGCCACACTCCCAGCAGGCGGAAGGCCCGGGCGGAGCCCGCCTCCCCGGCACCGTCGTTCTCCAGGAGCGTCTGGTAGCTCATGGCGAACGCGGCCCGCACCGACGTGTCGTCCGCGGTCAGCAGTTCCAGCGTTTGCGGTGCGTCCTCCAACCGGTCGGCGAGCACGCTCAGCGGCCAGCCCGGGCGGTTGGCGATCCGGCCGCCGGCGAGGCGGATGGCCAGGGGCAGACCGCCGCACACGGCCAGGATGCGTCGGACGGCCTCGGGCTCGGCCGCGACCCGGTGCTCGCCGCACACCAGGGCGAGCAGGTCACGGCCTTCCGTGCCGAGCGGCCGCAACGGGATGCGGACGGCGTCGAGTTGCCCGGACGGGGCCCGGCGGGTGGTCACGATCACGGCGGACGGCCCCGCCCCGGGAATCAGCGGGGCGATGCGGGTGAGGTCGTGCGCGTTGTCCAGCAGCACGAGGACGCGGCGCCGGGCCAGGTGGTCGCGGTACAGGGCGGCCCGGTCGTCGAGGTGGTCGGGCAGGCAGCTCCCGCTGACGCCCAGGTCGGTGAGGAACCGTGCCAGGACGTCGTTCAGTTCGCGCTCGGGGCCGGTGCCGTAGCCGTTGAGGTTGACGTACAGCTGTCCGTCCGGGTAGGCCTCCCGCAGGAGGTGGGCCGCGTGCACGGCCAGGGTGGTCTTCCCCAGGCCGCCCATGCCGTAGACCACCACCACCGGAACGGTTCCGACGAGGTCCGCCGGGGTGCCCTCCGGCGGCGCGCGGAGCGCGGCGGTCACCTGGCCGAGCTCGCGTTCGCGTCCGATGAGGACGGAGGCGGTACGGGGCAGTTGGTGCGGGGCGCGCACGGCCGTTCCGCACATCCGTCCGGTCGGGGGTGAACGGACCGCGGTGGCTCGCTCCTCCTCGCTCCGGTGACGTGCGAACTCCCTGGAGACCACACATGCGCACCACCAGCCCAGCCCTCCGCGCGGCGTCCCTCCTGCTCACCGCCGGTCTCGCCGGGCTCGCCCTGGGATCCGCCCCGGCGAACGCCGACCCGGGCCCGGGAGTCGAGTACGCCTCACCGGGGCAGGGCGAGGCCCGCGCCCTGTCGACGGCCCTGGCGGCCGGACCCCGGATCAGCCGCTCCGAGGTCCTGTCCCGGGCCAAGTCCTGGGTGTCACTCGGCCTGGACTACAGCTGGTCCGCCTACCACGACGGGTACCGTCAGGACTGCTCCGGCTACGCCTCGATGGCCTGGAAGCTGGGCACCCCCGGCCTGGACACCACCAGTTTCATCCCGAGCGGAGTCGCGTCGAGGATCGGCAAGGAGGACCTCCGGCCGGGCGACGCGCTGCTGAACGACGCCGCGGGCAAGGACGGCCACATCGTCCTGTTCGACCGCTGGGCCAACGCCGCGCACACGTCCTACCTGGGCTACGAGTTCAGCGGGAGCGGTGTCCACCACCGCACCATCCCGTACCCGTACTTCCCCGAATACATCAAGGGCAACGGTTACGCCCCGGTCCGCAACAACAGCATCGTCGACGACACCACCCCGCCGCCGGACCCGCAGGTGCCCGCGTCGTCACTGGTGTCGGGGAAGGTGGCGACCGTCTACAACCCGGACACGAAGACCGCCGAGGCGTTCGCCATCGACACCGACGGCCACATGCGCCACTCCTACAGCACCGATCGCGCCGCCTGGTCGGCCTGGCTCGCCATCGACGACTCGTTCGTCTTCACGGGCAGTCCGGCGGCGGTCTACAACCCGGTCAGCAAGGTGGCCGAGGTGTTCGCCACCGGCGCCGCCGAGGGGATCATCTCGCACTCCTACCTGTTCAACGGCGGCGCGCAGTGGAGCAGCTTCCGGACCATCGGCGACGGGTTCAGGTTCGGCGGCAGCCCGGCGGCCGTGTACAACGCGACGACCAACGCCATCGAGCTCTTCGGCATCGGCAAGAACGGCGTGCTGAACCACACCTACAACCTCAACGCCGGCGCCTACGACGGCTGGGAATCCCTCGACAGCAACAAGAAGTTCGCCGTCGGAACGCCGGCCGCCCTCTACAACCCCGACACGAAGACCGCCGAGGTGTTCGCCACCGGCACCGACGGCACCGTCGTCCACAACTGGTCCACCGCAGGCGGCCACTTCCAGGGCTGGGACAGCACCAACTTCACCGGCTTCACATTCGCCTCCAACCCGGCCGTGGCCTACAACCCGGTGAACAAGGTGACCGAGGTGTACGCCGTCGGCGGCGACGGGGTCATGTCCCACAACTACCTGTTCAACGGCTCCGCCTGGCACGGCTGGGAGACCCTCGACGAAGGCTTCCGGTTCGGCGGCAGCCCGGCGGCCGTGTACAACGCGACGACCAACGCCATGGAGGTCTTCGGCATCGGCAAGGACGGCGTGCTGAACCACACCTACAACCTCAACGCCGGCGCCTACCAGGGCTGGGAGTCCCTCAACACCAAGTGGGCGTTCACCGGCACCCCGTCGGCCCTCTACGAGCCCGACGCCCGCTCCGCCGAGGTCTTCGCCATCGGCAGCGCCGACGGAAAGGTCTCCCACTCCTACACCGCCGACGGCAAGCCCATGAGCCCCTGGTACACCATCGACGGCGTCCGGGCCAAGACCGGCTGACCTCGGGCGACCACCGGTCGACCCCACCGCCCGGGCCGCGATCCCCCGGGCCGCGGTCCGGGCACGGCGTCCGGCCGGCCGGCTGCAGAGGGCGGCGGCGCGGCGGGTTGTCACCGCAGGCCGACGGCGCCCGGTGGCTGACTGTGCGTGCCGGCGGTGTTACGCTCCAGAGAGAAGAGAGAGCTGACTCTCACTTGTTGGCCAGGGATGCCGTTCGTCCGTCCCGGGCCTGGACGTGCAGGAGAGGGCGGTTCCGCCAAGCGTTCACTGCTCTTGTGGCCTTTGGCCGGCGAGGAGAGACCATGACCGCACCCGCACCGCAGTTACCCTTCGAGCGCCCCAACGCCCTGGAATTGGCGCCGCTGCTCGCGCGTCTGCGCGAGGAAGGCCCGATCACGCGGGTGACCACACCCGCCGGTGACCCGGCTTGGCTGGTGACCCGTTACGAGGAGGCCCGGGTGGTCCTGGGCGACACCCGGTTCTCCCGGCTGCGCCCCGATTCCGAGGACGCGCCGAGGATCTCGGAGTCGGCGCTGCACACGCGCCCCGCCCCCACACCCGAGGAAGAGGACCGCGAGTACACGCGGATGCGGCGGATGCTGACGCCCGCGTTCAGCGCGCCGCGGATGCGCCGGCTGGGCGGGAGGATCGGGGAGCTCGCCGCATCCTGCCTGGAGGCGATGGACGAGGAGCGTTCGCGGGATCCGGAACGTGCCGTCAACCTGCATGACCACCTGTCGTTCCCGTTGCCGGTGATGGTGATCTGCGAGCTGCTGGGTGTGCCGGTCGCGGACCGGGACCTGCTGCGCGGCTGGTCGGAGCGGATCGGCGCGCTGTACGACGGGGCCGACGGGGCCGCGGCCATGGCCGAGTTCGAGGCGTACGTGGCCGCCATCGCCGAGGAGAAGCGCAAGAAGCCGGGGCAGGACGTGATCAGCGACATCCTGGCCGTGCAGGCGGAGGACCCCTCGTTCACCGAGGGGGAGATGACCCGGCTGGCGGTGGGGCTGCTGTTCGCGGGCCACGAAACGACGTCGGCCCGGATCGACCTGGGGGTCCTGTTCCTGCTGAGCGACACCGGCCGGCGGGACCGCTTCGTCGCCGACCCGGAGGTGCTGGCCCGCGCCACCGTGGAGGAGGTCCTGCGGATGTCCGCGCCCGGTGGGCTGGGCCTGACCCGCTACGCCCGCGAGGACGTCACCGTCGCGGGGACCGCGATCGCGCGGGGCGAGGCGGTGCTGGTGGCGATCAACGCCGCGAACCGGGACGGGCGGGCGTTCGAGGGGCCTGACACCTTCGACCCGTCGCGTTCCCCCAACGCGCACCTGGCCTTCGGGCACGGCGGTCACTACTGCATCGGCAACGTGCTGGCACGCACCGAGATGCAGGTCGCGCTGACCGCGCTGTTCCGGCGCTTCCCCGGCCTGCGGCTGGCGGTGGACGCGCGCAGCCTGCGCGACCACTCCGAACGGCTCGCGGGCGGCCTCGGCGAGGTCCCGGTCCTGTGGTGAACGGGGAGCAACCGCGCGAGTGGTCTGTCGCGCGGGTGGAGGCGGACACCTCGCGGTGCGTGTCGTCGGGGCAGTGCGCGGTGACCGCGCCGCTGGTGTTCGACCAGGACGAGGCCGGGCAGGTCGTCGTGCTCGCCGCCGAGCCCGGCGGACGGGCGGCGGAACAGGCCCGCCAGGCGGCCGCCATGTGCCCGGCCTCGGCGATCCGGCTGCATCCGGCGCCCTAGGGCGCGTATTCGGTCGTGATCAATCTGTGTGATTCACCTTCGCGGCGGGTCCTGATCCGGTAGACCGTGGTGTGTGACGCGAGCGCAACTG